>JACCTJ010000323.1 GCA_013812485.1 Thermoleophilaceae bacterium | reverse complement strand
CGCGCCGGAGCTCGCCCGCCTTACGCTGAACGTGGCCATGGCCCACACCGACGCCACGAGCAGCGGCCGCGGCCGGCGCCTGGTCTACGGGGGCCACACGATCTCGGTGGCGGCGGCCCATGCCACGCGCGCGATCCCCGCGATCGCGACGATCCTCGCCTGGGAGGGCTGCGACCACCTCGGGCCGGTGTTCGAGGGCGACGTGCTCCGCACGGAGCTGCACGTGCAGGGCACGACATCACGGACAGAGCGAGGCGGCCTGGCGCAGCTGCGCGCGCTCGTCTCCGCGGTGCGCGACGAGGGGGAGCCCGCACCCGTCCTGGACTGGCGATTCGTGGCGCTGGTCGCCTGATGGCAGGAATCCTCGAGGGCATGCGGATCGTCGAGGGCTCGGCCTTCGTGGCCGCGCCCCTGGGCGGCATGGCAATGGCCCAGCTCGGGGCCGACGTGATTCGCTTCGACCCGATCGGCGGCGGCCTTGACCGCACGCGCTGGCCTGTGACCGCCGACGGCCAGAGCTTGTTCTGGGCCGGACTCAACAAGGGCAAGCGCTCGATTCAGGTCGACCTTCGCTCGGACGAGGGCCGCGAGCTGGTCGAGGCGCTGATCACGGCGCCCGGGCCCGAGGCCGGCCTTTTCCTCACCAACTTCCCCGCACGCGGGTTCCTCGACTACGAGAAGCTCTCGGAGCGGCGAGGGGACCTGATCATGGTCAACCTCGTCGGCAACCCCGACGGGTCCTCGGCCGTGGACTACACGATCAACCCAGCCAGCGGGTTTCCCTGGGCCACCGGTCCGCGCAACCTCGCCGTGCCGTTCAACCACCTGCTTCCCGCCTGGGACGCGATCACGGGGATGCTCGCCACCACGAGCCTGCTCGCCGCTGAGCGCCGGCGGGCACGCACCGGCGAGGGGCAGCTCGTGCAGGTGGCGCTGTCCGACGTGGCGTTCTGGATGGTGGGGAACCTCGGCAAGATCGCCGAGGTCCAGATCACCGAGCACGAGCGGCTCAAGGACGGCAACTACCTCTACGGCGCCTTCGGCCGCGACTTCCTGACCAAGGACGACCGCCGGGTGATGATCGTCGCGCTCACGCTGCGCCAGTGGCAAAGCCTCGTAGAGGCGACCGGGTTGGGCGAGGACTTCGACAGGATCGCGAAGATGATGGACGTCGACCTCGACGAGGAGAGGGGCCGCTTCATCGCGCGCGAGGTGATCGGCGCGACGCTCAAGCCGTGGGTGCTGGCGCGGACGCTCGAGGAGCTGCGAGGGATATTCGACAGCAACGACGTCTCGTGGGGGCCGTACCAGTCGTTCTCGCAGCTCGTGGAGGAAGACCCGCGCTGCTCGACGCAGAGCCCGATGTTCGAGGAGGTCGACCAGCCGGGGATCGGCACCTACCTCATGCCGGGTTCGCCGCTTGACTTCTCGAACGCCCAGCGACTGCCGCCGGCGCGCGCGCCGATCCTCGGCGAGCACACCGAGGAGGTGCTGGCCGGGGTGCTGGGGCTGAGCGACGCGGAGATCGGCCGCTTGAGCGAGAGCGGCGTCGTGGCGGGCGCCACGCCCGCCCCGGAGTAGGCCGACAGCCGCAGCTCGACGTCGCGAGATCAGACGCGGATCACGTGCACGGACGCGATCGCTGCGAAGTCGAGGTCTTGGGTCACCACCGCGGCTCCGTGGCGCAGTGCGGTTGCTGCGATCCAGGTGTCGTGTCGTCGAAGCCTGCGGCCGGCGCTGAGCTCCTCGTCGGCGAGCCGGGCAAAGCACGATGCCGTCGCGTCGTCGATCGCCAGCAACGGGTACTCGGCTCGCACACGCGAGAGGGTCGCGAGCCTCGTCGCGCGGGCCCCGGCGTTCTGCGCGCGCAGGACGCCGAGCTCCAGCTCTGCTGCCGTCACGACGGACACCGCGATCTCGTCGGGCAGCTCGCCGAGCGGTCGACCGCTCTCACGGGCGATGAAGACCGACGTGTCCGCGATCGCGCGGCTCACTGCTCGTCGATCAAGGACCCGCGGACCTCGGCGATGTCGTCGAGGAGCTCCGCATCGGCCCCGGCCTCCTCGACGATCTGTCGCAGCGCCGCCGACGGAATCCACGGGCTGCGAAGCGAAGCGTGCGGCACGATGTCCGCCACGGGCGCCCGGTTGACCGTCAGAGACAGCCGCTCCCCCGAGCGGACCGCGGCCACCACCTGGGCGGTGTGGTTACGGAGGTCCCGGACGGAGATCTGTCGCGCCATGATTCTCAACGTAGCACTCGGTTGCTACCGACTGCTACGTGACACGCCGACCCATTCGGTGGACCGTGCCCTGCCCGGTTACGATCGCTCCATGCCCGACTGGGTCGTGTGGCTGCTCGTCGCCGTGATCCTCGCCGTGGGCGAGGTGTTCACGCTCGGCTTCTTCCTCGGGCCGGTCGCGCTGGCAGCGGCGCTGGCGGCGGTCGCGGCCGCCGTGGGCTTCGGGACGGAGGTCCAGATCGCGACCTTCGCCGCGGGCTCGCTCGCGTCGCTGCTCCTCCTGCGCCCGATCGCCCTCCGGCACGCCCGCACGCCTGCCCGTCTGCGCACGGGGACGGCCGCCCTCGTCGGCGGCTCGGCCGTGGTGATCGAGCGCGTCGATCGCGACCGCGGCAGCGTGCGCCTGCGCGGCGAGGTGTGGTCGGCGCGGGCGTTCGACGCCGACCGCGTCATGGAGCCCGGCGCGCACGTCGAGGTCATGGAGATCGACGGCGCGACGGCGGTCGTGGCCGAGTGAGCCCGCCCGCCGCGTGCGGGACAATGGACTGACCGTCGAACCAGAGAGGAAGCCATGACCGCCGGAGCCGTCGCCCTCATCGCGCTCGCCGTGCTCGTCCTCGTCGTGCTCTCACGCACGATCCGCATCGTCCCGCAGGCCCGCGCGGGCGTCATCGAGCGCCTCGGCCGCTACCAGCGCACGCTCGACCCGGGCCTGGCGCTGATCGTGCCCTTCGTCGATCGGCTGCGGCCGCTGATCGATCTGCGCGAGCAGGTCGTCTCCTTCCCGCCTCAGCCGGTGATCACCGAGGAGAACCTCGTGGTCTCGATCGACTCGGTCATCTACTTCCAGGTCACCAACCCCAAGGACGCGAGCTACGAGATCGCCGACTACATCGGCGGCGTCGAGCAGCTCACGGTGACCACGATGCGCAACGTCATCGGCGGCATGACGCTCGAGGAGACGCTCACCTCACGCGACAAGATCAGCGCTCAGCTGCGCGTCGTGCTCGACGAGGCCACCGGCCGCTGGGGCATCCGCGTCAACCGCGTCGAGCTCAAGGCGATCGACCCGCCGTTGACCATCCAGGAGGCGATGGAGAAGCAGATGCGCGCCGAGCGCGACAAGCGCGCCGCGATCCTCACCGCCGAGGGCGTGAAGCAGTCGCACATCCTCACCGCCGAGGGCGAGAAGCAGTCGGCGATCCTGCGCGCCGAGGGGAGGCGCGAGTCGCAGATCCTCGAGGCCGAGGGCGAGTCGAAGGCGATCGAGACCGTGTTCGCGGCGATCCACCGCGGGGACGCGGACCCGAAGCTGCTCGCCTATCAGTACCTGCAGACCCTGCCCCAAATCGCCCAGGGCGACGCGAACAAGATGTGGATCATCCCGAGCGAGTTCACGGAGGCGATCGGGAGGCTGGGGGCGGTGCTGCCGGGGGCTTCGGGCGGCGGGCGTGCGTCGGGAGAGTCGCGGCTCGCGGACGAAACGACGAACTCCGGCGAGTAGCGACCGACCGGTAGCAGAACTGCTACTCACGCTCCCGTGACGACCATCCCTCAGAAGGAGCTGCGCAACAACGTCGGCGAGGTGCTCCGCCGCGCGGAAGCCGGGGAGGACTTCACGATCACCGTCGCCGGCAGGCCGGTCGCTCAGCTCGGTCCGGCGTCCAAGCGGCGCTGGGTCAGCGGACCCGCGCTGAAGAGCGTCTTCGATACGCCCGCGCCGGCGACTCTGACGAGCGACCTCGAGCGACTGCCCGCCGGCTTCGCCGACCCGTCCGCTTGAACCGCGTCCTGCTCGACACCTCCATCCTGATCGGTTCCCACGATCCCGGCGACCTGGAGGGAGCGATCAGCGCGGCGTCGCT
>JACCTJ010000072.1 GCA_013812485.1 Thermoleophilaceae bacterium | reverse complement strand
GGAAGCGTCCATCAATTAGATGACGGCTTGATCGAGTAGTTCCACTCACCGTGGAAGGCCTCACGGGTGAGGTTGACGGCAGCCAGCTCGGCGTCGGTGACCTCGACCGTGGGGTAGTCGTTGTCGTCGAGGCGGGCGTGGACCTCTAGCCCGGAGCTGGTCGTCGTGGCGGCGATCAGGTTGACGATCACCTCGTGGGAGACCAAGGAGCGCCCCCGCCAGTTCTTGGAGATGAAGCTGAACAGACGGTGCTCGATCTTGTTCCACTTACTGGTGCCGGGCGGGAAGTGATGCACGACGATCTCCAGGCCGGTGTCCTCGGCGAGGCGCCCCAGCTCGGCCTTCCAGAGGCGGGTGCGGTTGCCGTTGGAGCCGCCGCAGTCGGCGGTGATCACGAGCTGTCGGGCCTCGGGGTAGCGGGATCGACCGAACTGCTCCCACCACGCGGCTATCGCGGCGACCGAGAACTGGGCGGTGTCGCGGTCGATCCCGACCGACACCATCGCCGAGTCATCGGCGATGTCATAGACGCCGTAGGGGATCGCCTTGCCTGCGGCCAGGCTCGGGAAGTCATGGGTGTTGGCCCGGGGAGGCTCCCCGGCCGGGTGCCACTCACGGCCCGGGTTCTTGAACTCGCCGACCAGCTCCTTCTTCTTGGTGTCGATGCTGATCGCGGGCTGACCGGCAGCGATCGCCGCAGCGACGGAGTCGTTGATATGCCGAAACTGGGCATCGCGATCGGGATGTTGGGCGCCCTCCAGCGTCTTGCGCGCCGACTGCAGGCTGAAGCCCAGCTTGCCCAACAGCCTCGGCACCGTTCGAAAGCCGACCGGATGTCCCTGCCCGGTCAGCTCGGCCGCAAGGTTGCGGGTGCTCTTTGAGGTCCAGAGCAGGACCCGCTCGGGATCGCCACGAGTGTCGGGGGCCACCAAGGCCCGCAGCGCGTCCAGCAACTCGGGATTGGAGTCCTCGAGCGCTGGGCGACCTGCCCCCGGCTTGCGCACCCGACCTGCCTCCAACGGCTCCTCGTCGAGCTCCCCCAGCCCCTTGCGGACCGTGTTCTCCGCCAGTCCGCACGCCCGTGCCGCCGCCGCGATCCCTCCCCACCCGAAGGTCCTTGCCTCCGAGGCCGCGAACGCCCGTCGCTGGCGCTCGTTCAGCTGGGACCCCACCAACCGGAAGCGCTCTGCGATCTGAGCCTCGGCATCACTCATGCCCCAATTGTTCTACGGGTCCGTCCCAAATCCTGCGTCTAATTTCTGCCCGGTTCCATAGTCGGGAAGGAGACGATCGAGCGCATCCGCGAGCTGGCCGGACCGCTGAAAGGCAAACGCGTTCTGCACGTCAGCGCCACGGCCTTCGGCGGCGGCGTCTCGGAGATCCTCTACACGATCGTGCCGCTGATGCGCGACGTCGGACTCGACGCCCACTGGCAGGTGATCTTCGGCAAAGAGGAGTTCTTCAACGCGACCAAGCTCCTCCACAACTCGCTGCAGGGCGACCCGGCGACGCTGAGCGAGGAGCAGTGGGAGCTGTTCGACGAGATCAATGCGATGAACGCCGAGGACCTTCAGGGCGAGTGGGACGCGGTGATCGTCCACGACCCGCAGCCGATCGGCCTGCGCCGCGGCGCCCTGGCCAAGGGCAAGCGCTGGATCTGGCGCTGCCACATCGACCTCTCGACGCCGAACCCGGCGCCGATCGAGCGCCTGCTGCCGCTGATGGAGGAATACGACGCCAGCGTCTGGCACCTGCCGAGCTACGTGCCGGCGGCGATGGACCGCGGCGGCGTCAACATCATCCCGCCGGCGATCGACCCGCTCTCGCCGAAGAACATGGCCTTCTCGCCCGAGGACGCCGCCTTCGTCTGCGAGCAGTTCGGCATCGACCCCGACCGGCCGCTGCTGACCCAGGTCTCGCGCTTCGATCCCTGGAAGGACCCGATCGGCGTCATCGACGCCTACCGCGAGGTGACCGAGCAGCTCCCCGAGGCGCAGCTGGCGATGGTCGGCTCGATGGCGAGCGACGACCCCGAGGGCCGCGAGTACTTCCAGAAGACCTACGAATACGCCGACAACGATCCCGACATCAAGATCCTCAGCAACCTCAACAACGTCGGCGCGATCGAGGTCAACGCCTTTCAGTCGCAGGCCGACGTGGTGATCCAGAAGTCGACTCGCGAGGGCTTTGGGCTGACGGTGTCCGAGGCGCTCTGGAAGGCCCGGCCGTTCATCGGTGGCGACGTCGGCGGCATCCCCCTTCAGATCCAGGACGGGACCTCGGGCTACCTGGTCTCGAGCCCCGAGGAATGTGCCGAGCGCACGCTGCGGATCCTCCGCGATCCCGGGCTCGGCAAGTGGCTCGGCCGGGCGGGCAAGGAGTACGTGCGGACGCACTTCCTGACCCCGCGGCTCCTGCGCGACTGGCTGGGCATCTTCCGCGGTCTCGGGTAGCAGGGAGCCGTGAGCGCCCAGCCTCAGATCGTGCTCGTCTCCAACCGCGGTCCGGCCGCCTTCGAGCGCGACGAGGACTCGGGCGAGCTCGTGGCTCAGCGCGGGGCCGGAGGGCTCGTCACCGCGCTCACCGGTCTCGTCCACCACCGCGACGCGCTCTGGATCGCCTCGGCCATGACCGACGCCGACGTCGAGGCCTCGCGGCGCTACGACGGCTCGTTCGACTGCGAGCTCGGCGACACGACCTACCGCATCCGCCTCGTCGAATCGAGCGCCGAGGCCTACGACGGCTTCTACAACCTGGTCGCCAACCCGATGCTGTGGTTCATCCAGCACTACCTGTGGGATCTCTCGAACGCTCCCGACATCCGCTCGGGCGAGACCGACGCCTTCGAGCGCGGCTACCGCGTCGTCAACGAGGACATCGCCCGCGCGGTGGTCGCCGAGATCGACAAGGGCGAGCAGGCCGTCGTGATGCTCCACGACTACCACCTCTACCTCGCCCCCAGAGCCATCCGCCGGGCGCGACCCGACGCGTTCCTGCACCACTTCGTGCACATCCCCTGGACCCAGCCCGACGCCTGGCGCGTGCTGCCCTCGGGCATGCGCGAGGAGATCTACGAGGGCATCCTCTCGAACGACATCGTCGGCTTTCACACCAACGCCTACCGCCGCAACTTCCTCATGTGCTGCCAGGAGCTCCTCGGCCTTCCCGTCGACTTCGACGCCGGGACGGTCGAGTTCGAGGACCGCGAGGTCTGGGTGCGGGTCTACCCGCTGCCGATCTCGGCCGAGGCCTTCAGCCGCAACGCCGAGAGCGACGAGGTGCACGGCTTCGAGGAGGAGCTCCTGCGCCGCCGCCGCGAGCACCTGATCCTGCGCGTCGACCGCGCCGACCTCTCGAAGAACGTCCTGCGCGGCTTCACCGCCTTCGACCTGTTCCTCTCCCAGCATCCGGAGTTCCGCGAGCGGGTGACCTTCATCGCCCAGCTCGTGCCCTCGCGCCAGGACGTGCCCGAGTACGTCGAGTACCTCGAGAAGATCGAGGCGCTCGTGGCCGTCGTCAACCACCGTCACGGGACCACCGACTGGATGCCCATCCACCTCAAGCTGCGTGAGAGCCTGCCCGAGGCGGTCGCCACCTACAAGCACTACGACCTGCTGATGGTCAACGCCATGTTCGACGGCATGAACCTGGTGGCCAAGGAGGGCCCGCTCGTCAACGAGCGCGCCGGGGTGAGCCTGCTGTCCGAGAACACCGGCGCCCACGAGGAGCTCGGCGAGTACGCCCTGTCGGTCAACCCCTTCGACGTGCAGGAGCAGGCCGACGCCATCTACCGCGCGCTGACCATGTCCTACGAGGAGCGCGAGTGGCGCGCCGAGGGACTCAAGCGGCTCGTCACCGCCCGCGATCCGGGCGACTGGGTCGACGAGCAGCTGCGCGACGTCGAGGCCAAGCGCGACGGCGGGGAGCGTCCGGTCCCTACCGAGTAAGCGCTCAGGGCCCCCGGCGGACCTGCCGTCTCGTTCGCTGTATGCGGGCCCGGCGGCCGCCGGAGCAAGCGACCCGTCCTGACGTTCCCTCGCCGCCGGTCGACCCCCGACCGCGCGGCGCGCACCGGCTCACCGCCGGGCCCTACCTGGGTAAGCGCTGGGTCCCGGGATCTCTCCCCGCCGCGCTCGGCCGTACCCGCCACTGCTACCGTGGTGCGGCTTCATGGCCCTGTACGACCTGATGCTCATCCTCGACGCCGAGGCCCCGGACGAGCGCCGGACCGAGATCCTCGACGGCATCCGCCAGGCGATCGAGGCCGACGGTGCCCTCGTCGAGTCCCAGGACTGGGGCGCCCGGCACCTGGCCTTCGAGATCGGCGGTCGCGAGGACGGCGCCTATCACCTGTTTCAGCTCGAGGCCGCGCCGCCCCTGCTCGAGCGCCTCGGGCGCACGCTCCGGATCACCGACGACGTGCTCCGCTTCCGCTTGATCCGCCTCAAGCCGGGACAGCCGACGCCCCCGGCGCCTCGCCCCGACGCGCGCAGCGGCGACGATGAGCACGGAGACGCCCCTTCGCCGGTGGCCGCGCGTGCGGCGGCCGATGCGCCCGCGCGTCGCTGAGGCGAGCCGAGCGACCGCCGGGGCGGGGAGGGCGGCGGAGCGCCACCAGCTTCGTCGGCTCAGGCGCGGGTGAAGCGCCCTCGGCCCTCCGCGAGCGACTCACGGGCCCCGATTGCAACAGGACTGCGAAAGCTCTCCGACTTTGCTGGAACTTCGCCTCGCCGGGCCTCTTTTCCGGGTGAGCGCACCGCTACAGTCGGCCCGACTCCCGCGACCGTCCGCCGATAAGACAAGGAGCACCAATGGCAGCCACCAACATCAACCGCGTCGTGCTGACCGGCAACCTCACGCGCGATCCCGAGCTGCGCACGACGGGCAGCGGTACGCCGGTCTGCAGTCTCCGCCTCGCCTGCAACACGCGCCGCCGCGACGCCTCCGGCGAGTGGATCGACAAGCCGAACTACTTCGACGTCACCGTGTGGGGCGCGCAGGGCGAGAACTGTGCCACCTACCTCCAGAAGGGCCGGCCGGTCGCCCTCGACGGGCGGCTCGAGTGGAGGGAGTGGCAGGACAATCAGGGCAACAAGCGCCAGTCAGTCGATATCATCGCCGATTCCGTTCAGTTCCTCGGCTCGCGTGACGGGGCCGAGAACGGCGGCGGGCGCTTCTCGGCGCAGAGCGACGTTCCGGCCGACACCGGCGATTTCGAGCCGGCTCCGGCGGGATCCGGCGCCTCCGACGACGACATTCCGTTCTGATCAC
>JACCTJ010000067.1 GCA_013812485.1 Thermoleophilaceae bacterium | reverse complement strand
TATCGCCTATCTGGCCGCCGGCCTGCTCGGCTTCGCCTTCACTGGCTTCACCGGCTGGGTCATCGACACTCGCGAGGACATGCTCGGGTTCGACCTGAACGGCTTCCACAACATCGTCCACTTCGGGATCGGGGCCATCCTGATCGGCGTCTCACTCATACGCGAGCCCACCATCACCCAGGGCGTGCTGATCGGCGGCGGACTGGTCTACCTGCTCGCCGCCGCGCTCGGGTTCACCAACAACCTCAGCTCGCTGCTGTCGATCGACGGCACCTTCGCGTCCGACAACTTCCTCCACCTGGCGTCGGGGAGCGCAGCCATTCTGCTCGGACTCCTGGGCGGCGACGTGGCGAGGCGACGCGTCACGGCTACGGGGCCCTGAAAGTCGGTTCAGAAGCCCCTATTGTGAGCGGAGTGAGCCTGGAGGACCTGCTGACCAGGCTCGAACAGCTCCTGGTCGAGATGCAGGAGCTCGACGAGCCCGTCCGAACGCGGGTGTTCGAGCTCATGGACGGATTCGACCTCATTCACCGTACCGCTCTTTCCGCCCTCGGCGAAGCCCTTGATCGGCAGACCCTCGAGCGACTGCGCGCCGCCGATCCCGCTACCGCCTGGATGTTCGATGCCTACCGGGTCGGTGTGGACGAGCAGGCGGAGGCAGACGCCGCGCTCGAGTCGATAAGGCCCTACATCCAATCTCACGGCGGAAAGGTCGACGTGCTCGACGTGCGAGGCGGCGTCGTGCGCCTTAGGCTCTCGGGGGCGTGCTCGGGCTGCACCGCCTCGGCGGTGACCCTCCAGGATGGGATCGACGAGGCGCTTCGAGAGAACCTGCCCGGCTTCGTGGCCACCGAGGTCGAAGAGGACAACGCCGAGCCCCACCCCCCGCCGGCCCCGGGCCCCGTAATCCTCGAGCTTCCGCAGTACCGCGGATAGGTGGCGGACGCCGACGGGGCCATCGCCGACCTCGAGCGGCGCCTGGTCCGCTACCCGGCGGAGAGGTACCCGGTCCAGCACGCGACGGCCCAGTTCCATCTCGGGGTGGCCCTGACGAACGAGGGGCGTCTGGGGCAGGCCGAGGCCGCGCTCACCTCCGCTCTTCGCGGCTTCGAGCCCGAGGCGCTCTGGGTCGAGCGCGCGAAGGTGAGGAACGCTCTTGGGGCCATGCTGCGGCTGTCGGGGCGGGTCGATGAGGCCGCCGCAGCATTCGAGGCCGCCGCCGAGTCGTTCGAGGCCGCCGGGCTGACGGCCGATCAGGGGGCGGCTCGGTTCAACCTGGGACTCGTGCGACGGGAGCTGGGCGACTCGCCGGCAGCCGATCAGGCGTTCGAGCGGGCGTGCAAGCTACTGGAGAGCGTACGTCTGGGCGCGCAGGCGGGGGCCGCGGTCCGAGAGCTCGGAACGACCCGCTTCCTGGCCGGCGACATCGAGCGAGCCGTCGACCCGCTCGAGCGAGGTGTCTGGCTGGCGGACCAGGCGCGCGACGAGGCCGGACGGGGCGGCGCCGCGAACATCCTCGGCCTCGTCCACTTGACGGCCGAGCGGCCGCAGCAGGCGATCGAGGCATTTCGGACCGCGCTCACCGCCTACCCCAGGAGCATTCGGCCCGAGAGCTATGCGCTGGTCAAGGGCAACCTCGCCCTGGCCCTCGAGCAGGTCGAGGACGTGCCTCGCGCCCGCCTGGCCTCCCGCCAAGCGCTCAGCATTGCAGTGGCGGCCGAGCCGGTCCGTGCCCAGGCCGCTGCTTTGCTGGAGCGGCTCGGGGACGAGCCGGGGGATGTCCTCCAGGTTCTCGACGTCGAGCCGCCCGAGCGCTGGCCGGCGACGATGCGCGAGGAGCTGGCCCGCTGGGTAGACGTCGACCCCCGCGAGCGCCGAACCGAGGCCGAAGCGTGGATCGAGGGCCAGCTCGCTCGCGACGCGGGCGCCGACCTCGCGGAGGCGTGGATCGACGCACTCCTCGAGCTGCCACCGCAGCACCTCGTGGGCCTGGTCACCAGCCTGCTCGAGGCACTCGGTGACCGCAACGACGAGGAACGCGCGCAGGTCCGCTCGGAGTTCTCGAGGGCGATGGCGCGCCTCCACGTCCCCCAACTCATGCGGCTGACGGAGATCTTCAGCGGCATCGCCCAGGAGCTGGGTCAGGAGGAGGGTTGGACCTAGCCTCCGACCTCTCGGCCCTGGCGCTGATGGCGGCTTTGCCCGAGCGGCCGATCCGGACCTACCCCGCGCTCCTCTCTACGGAGGCCGATGCGCTCGCCTGGGTGCGCGCGGGTGCGCCGGAGGGGGCGCTCGTCGTGGCCGACTATCAGGTCGCGGCGCGCGGCCGGGGGGGCCTGCCGTGGGAGGTCAGGCCCGGTCTGGACCTCAGCTTCTCACTCGTCCTTCGTCCTCGACTCGCACCCGAGCGAGAAGGCTGGCTCTACACGGTGGCCACCTCCGCCTTGGCCGACGTGCTCGGAGAGGAGTCGACGATCGAGTGGCCCGACGAGGTGCGCCGGGAGGGCGACCGCATCGCGGCGGTGGGCGTCCAGGCAGAGCTCGGTCCGGAGGTTGACAATTGGGCCGTGGTCACCTTCCTGGTCCCCGACCATCCCTCGGCACGAGCCGGGCTCCTGGCCGAGCTCGTGGAGGCGATCGAGGCCCGCTACGGGAGCCCCTCGAGCGAGGTCCTCGGCGACTACGTCCCGAGGTGCGAGACGGTCGGAAGGATGGTCCGAGCCCGGCTCATCCCGCTCGGCCCTAACGGTCAGGAGGTGACCGGACGAGCGGTCAGCTCTCTGAAGGACGGGGCACTCGTGATCGAGACCCCGGAGGACAGGCGGATGATCGTCCGGCCCCAAGCCCTCGGGCTGCTCGAGGAGCCGATCGTCGACGAGGAGCCGACGCCCCGCTGGGCGCCGACGGATTGATCGGTGGAGCGGCGGTCTTGGCCGCCTGAAGACCCTACGCGTGCGACCCCCGGCCGGCGTCGGCGTGCTCGTGCTCGAGCTCACACTCGACCAGGCCCAAGGTCGCCTCCGCCTCGCCGTATGAGAGCTCCGAGAGCTCGGTCCGATCCGGGTCCGGCTCGGGCTCGGCGATCACCTCGAGACGCTCGCGGTCGGGGAGCTCCTCCCGTGCCCACTTCATCAGGGCGTCGAACATCGACCTGATCCTCTTGGGCAGCGCTCCGCTCTCCCCTCCGAGGCTGCGCCGCAGCCTGCAGACGCGATCGTGAACGGAGGCATTCTCGCAGGCGGCTTCCACCTGCCCGAGCTCCGCTCGGGCGCTGAGGCCCCGCATGTCGGCGAACGATGGATCGAGGTTCGGGGAGTGAGGCTCCGCGGAGGGCATCTTGCCCGCCGGCCCGACGGCCTGCAGCACGCGATCCTCCGGGCGTGCCTGCTGCGCCCGCAGGAGGAGATCGCCGACCCGCTCGGCCGTGTCCGTCCTCAGGTACCCGTCGACACCCTCGAGCTCTCGGCGCAGGTCCTGCGCTTCGCGAAGTAGGTCTGCCATGCACCAACACTACCCGGCACGTGAAGAATCTATTCCCCGGCGCTACGCAAGCGGCGCGTGCTCGCGCCGGCCGGCCCTCAGGGACCGGCGGGCGGCGAGCAGCCGCCGTTGGGCACCACCTCTACGGAGATCCGGTCCTCCAGCGGCTGCAGGCGATCGAGCTCCTCGATCAGAGCCCACCAGAGGCCCCAGTCGAGCGCGCTCATGCCCTCGCCCGTGTGGCCCCCCGCGATCTGGCGACGCAGCCGCTCACGGTGGGCGAACGTCCTCCCCCAACGGCCCTCACGATCGACCGTCTCGAGCTCGTCGAGGAGAGCACGAAGCGCGCGCAGCGAGCCCGTCTGCTCAGCCCCCTCAGCCGCTACGAGCTCCCGCAGCTCGTCGGCGAGCTCGAGCACGGGCACACGTCGAACCTCATCCCGCACGAGCGCGAGCGCGGGCTCGAGCCCCGCCTGCGCCGGCGCCGAGAGCGTCTCCGAGGGTTCGCGGCTGGCGGGCTCGAGCTCGATCGCCACCGTGCGCTCGGGCAGCCCTCCGAGCCCCCAGGCCACCGTGAGCAGCAGGTCGATGGAGACGTACCCGACCGCCGCGTCGCCCACCGCCACCTGCACTTCCTCGGGCTGGAGCTCCAGCGGCTGGTGGCGCCGACGCTCGAGGCTCCCGGACGGCCGTTCCCTTTCGGCAGCGCCCACCAGCACCAGCGCGCGCGGACGTAGGTCCTCGAGCCGGTGGACCACGGCGATCGCTCCGTAGGAGAGGTCCTCGACGAGGACGTCGCGGCCGAGATCCTCCCCCGCCAGTCGCTCGGCCGCGACCCTCCCGAAGTCGAGGTCGCCCTGGTAGAGCTGGGCGACCCCGCCGACGAGGACCGTCATCGACGGACGGCGGCGGCGCCTACTCGGCCCCGCAGGAGCAGGTGTTGACCTCCCGCACCACGGTCCCGTGGCCCGTGGAGACGTGCGTCGTACACGGCATACAGGGATCGAAGCTGCGGATCGCCCGCAGCATGTCGACGGACGTGAACTCGCTGGGATCTCTCATCTTCTCGAGGATCGGGGTGTTCATCACCGCCTGCTCGAACGGACCGGGCTGATCCCAGGGATCGCGCGGCGAGGCGTTGATCGTCGACGGGGTGCAGATCTGGTAGTTCGTGAGCTTGCCCTGCTCGATGACCGCGTGGTGGGTGAGCCAGCCCCTTCCCGCCCCCCAGAAGCCGGCCCCGCGGCCTTCACCCTTCTGCACGTGGCGGTCGAGCTCCTTCGCGTTGAGCCGTGAGACCTTGTCTTCTCCCCCCCTCATGAGCCGGTAGGCGTCGAGCAGGTTGTTCAGGCCCACGAGCTGCGAGAAGAGGTAATGGAAGGCGCGCCCGCGATTGCGCTCGAACGCGTTCCAGACCTCTGGCACGCGCCACTCGACCACGGCCTCGGGCCTCCGTCCCTTCGGAATCTTCATGCGGAGGCTGTGGCCCGTCGCCTCGATGTAGTCGTTGGCCGGAAGCTTCTGGGCCTTGGCGGTCAGGAACAGCCGTGCGTAGGCCCCCGCCTCGACCACCTCGCGGTCCCACCGCGGTGAGGTCGAGTAGCTGTACTTGTCCTTCCAGCTCTTCTCCTGCGGCTTCGCGATGGTGTTCTTGTTCCAGGGGTGATATGGACTCAGCGGGTTGCCGAGCGGGTCGGTC
>JACCTJ010000060.1 GCA_013812485.1 Thermoleophilaceae bacterium | reverse complement strand
AGTGAGGCGCTGCCCCTTCGTTTGACCACTTATGGTCACGAGCCGCGAGAAGCCCGTGGCCTTGTCGATGCACGAGTAGATGACGTCCGGGGACGTCGTTTGGGCGGCGGCGGTACCTGATCCGCCGATCGCCGGGACGGCCAATGCCGCCAGGGCGACCAATGTCACCCTCTTAGTCTTAGTCTTTGTACGTCGCACCGCAAACTCCTCTTCCTCGTAAATGTTGATCAGAATGTCCTCAGTATTCGCACGGAGCACGCCGGCGCACAGGGGCCGGGCGGCCAGAATGAGTTCAAGTCGCTGAACGCCCTGACACGTTCTGCGAGTCAAGGGCCTAACGAATGGCCGGCGCTGCTCGATACGTGCGTGGCGTTGCCGCAGTGCTGGCGAGACGTCTGACGAACCCCGGCCGCAAAGGCCTCCGAGCGCGCAGGAGGATGCGGCAGGCGGGCGAGGGTTAGCCTACGGCGCTCACTGGGCTCGGAGCCACACGTCTTGAAGCTTGAGGCGCTCTTGAGCTGATCTAACACGTCGAACAAGGAGGGAAGAGATGCGAGTTCTGATGCCTGGCCTGCTCGCCTTCGCCATCGCGGCGACGCTCGGGGCCTGTGGCAGCGGCTCGGAGAAGAAGGCGCCCCCCGCTGTCTCGGCGCAGCAACGAGGCGTCCTCGACACCGTGGACAGCCTTCAAGCCGCGAGCCGCCGGGGGGACGGACAGCAGATCTGCACCGAGATCTTCACGACCCGGCTCGCCCGATCCATCGAGGCCGCGAGCAAGACGACTTGTGCGAAGGAGGTAAAGGAGAAGCTGTTCTCGCGACAGGCCGAGCTCGCGCTCGGGCGCGACGTCCAGTTCAAGGGTGGCCGCGCCGTGGCGACGGTCAGGGAGCAGACCGGGAAGATCTCGACTCTCATGCTCGTCCAACAGGCCGGAGCGTGGCGGATCGACGCGGTCAAGCCGGGGCCGAACCCCTCGTCGTAAGCGGTCTCGCTTCTACTTGTAGGCGTTGTTTGCCTTCGAGGACACGCTCCTCGAAGAAGGCGTCGTTTGCCTCGCGGACACGCTCCTTGAAGCAGGGACCTCAGGTTGAGGGTCAACGTTGTGAGGAACAAGAAGACGCCCACCTCTAGGCCTGGCTTGGTAGCGTGGCCGTCCTGACGCAGGAAGAAGGCGCCAGCCCGACGACCGCTCGCCTCACTCGTGTCCCACAGTTAAGGAGAAGAGATTCGATGCCATCCCGGACCAAGAGCCTCGCGGCCCTCACCGCCCTCGTCGCCCTCGCCGGGTGCGGCGGCTCGGGCGGAGGCGGCGGAGGTGGCGGAGGTGGCGGAGGTGGCGACCAGGAGGCCGCCGTCCGTAAGGTGATGTCCGACCTCCAGGCGGCGAGCCGCGAGGGCGACGGCGCCCGTATCTGCAATCAGATCTTCACTCCGAAGCTGGCCGACTCGGTGACCTCCTCAGCCAAGAGCGGCAGCTGCGCCGAGGAGGTGAAGGCCAAGGTCTTCTCGCCCAAGGCGGAGATCACGGTCGATGACGTGACCGTCAGCGACGCCTCCAACGCCGAGGCCACGATCAAGGAGCAGAACGGGAAGAGCTCGAGCGTCTTCCTCGTCAAGCAGGGCGGTGAGTGGCGGGTGCGCAGCGTCAAGCCCGCCTGAGCCAGGCGGCTTCGCGCTTCCTCACCTGCGGCTGGGCCCTCTCCCCGTCCTCTTGGCGGAGGGCGGGGAGCTCGTCACTCGCTCGAGCCGGTCGGCGCGCGGAGCTCGAGCCGTGCGCGAAGCCCCGCGCTCGCCGAAGCGAGACTCTGCAGCCGGCTCTCGAGTGCACAGTGCCGGCGCCAGAGCGCCTCGGCCCCGGTCCCGCCGGTCCCGAGCTCACTCGCACCAGAGATCATGCGCTTCGTCTGGCGCCGCTCTGCCTCCAGCCCGTAGACCTCCGCGCAGACGTCGGTCAGGAAGCCCTCGATCTGCCGCTTCGACCAATCTGCACCGGCGTCAGGCAGCAAGTAACCCGGTTGGCTGGGGTCGCTTTCGCCCGTTGGCTCGTTGCTGATCTCGGACATGTTCTCGAACTAGGCGGGCTTGGCCCTCCGGGAAGCTCCGACATCCTCGCGCCTTGGCCGCCCGAATCAATGGGCGGACCGGGTAGTCCTGCGTTCAACAGTTGAACGGCCTCCCGCGAACGCCTCACGCCCCTGCTACAGCACGGCCATATACCGATCGAGCTCCCACGGCGTCACCTGGACGCGGTAGTCGTCCCACTCCTTGCGCTTGATCTCGACGAAGCGGTTGAACATGTGCTCGCCGAGGGTGCGCAGGGCTAGCTCGGACTCGGCCGTCAGCTCGACCGCCTCGCCGAGGGTCTCGGGAAGCTGCTCGATCCCCAGCCGGCGACGCTCGTCGGGCGAGAGGTGGTACAGGTTCTTCTCCATCGGCTCGGGCAGCTCGTAGCCCTGCTCGATCCCCTCGAGGCCGGCCTGGAGCAGGGCCGCGAAGGTCAGGTAGGGGTTGCAGGCCGGATCGGGGCAGCGGAGCTCCATCCGCGTAGCCTGCTCCTTGCCGGGGTGGTACAGGGGCACGCGGACGAGCGCCGAGCGATTGCGGCGCGACCATGCGCAGTAGACCGGCGCCTCGTAGCCCGGCACGAGTCGCTTGTAGGAGTTGACCCACTGGGCGAAGATCGAGGAGATCTCGCGGGCGTGGCGCAGCTGGCCGGCGATGAAGGCCTTGCCCACGTCGGAGAGGAAGTACTGGTCGTCGGCGTCGTAGAAGGCGTTGCGCTCGCCGCGGAAGAGCGACTGGTGAGTGTGCATGCCCGACCCGTTCTCGCCGAACAGCGGCTTCGGCATGAAGGTGGCGTGCCAGCCGTACTTCATGGCGTACTCCTTGACCGTGATCCGGTAGGTCATGCAGTCGTCGGCCATCTTGAGGGCGGGGGCGTAGCGCATGTCGATCTCGTGCTGGGAAGGCCCGACCTCGTGATGGGTGTACTCGACGTGGATGCCGAGCTGCTCGAGCGCGAGCACGGTCTCGCGGCGCACGTCGGAGCCCGCGTCGAGCGTGGTCAGGTCGAAGTAGCCGCCCTCGTCGAGGATCTCCGGCGGACCGCCGTCGGCCGGGCGGGCGGAGCGGAAGTAGAAGAACTCGAGCTCGGGCCCGACGTTGAAGGCGTCGAAGCCCATCCGCTCGGCGCGCTCGAGCGCTCGGCGCAGGACGTGGCGCGGGTCACCCTCGTAGGGCTTTCGCTCCGGCGTCTGGATGTCGCAGAACATTCGCGCCACGCCGCTCGCCTCGGGCCGCCAGGGCAGCACTTTGAAGGTGGAGGGATCGGGCATGGCGATCATGTCCGATTCCTCGATCGCGTTGAAGCCGGTGATCGATGAGCCGTCGAAGCCCATTCCGCCCTCGAAGGCGTCGGTGAGCTCCGACTTGTTGACCGAGAAGCTCTTGAGCTGGCCGAGGATGTCGGTGAACCAGAGCCGGACGAAGCGGATGTCGTGCTCCTCGACGAAGGCGATGACCTCGTCGGCGGTCTGCGGCTGGTCGGGCATCGAGCTCCTTGGGCTGCGGTCGTCGGGACGTTGGGCGGCGAGCGCGAAGGCTAACCGGCCCGGCCGGCGCACCGCTCTCCGGCGATTCGGTGACCGCTCAGGCGCAGAGCCAGTCGCCCGCCCAGCTCTTGAGCGCGGCGACCGCCGGCGCGAGCGCCTCGCCCTTGGCGGTGAGGCGGTACTCGACGCCGATCGGGTGCTCGTCGAGGACCTCGCGGTCGACGATGCCCTCGGCCTCGAGCTCCTTGAGGCGCTCGGAGAGGAGGCGGTCGGAGATGTCGGGCACGAGCGCCCGGATCTCGGAGAAGCGCAGCGATCCCTCCAGCAGCACGCTCAGGATGGCGCCGGTCCAGCGCTTGCCGACGAGCTCGACCGCGCGGTGGAAGAGGCCGCAGCACGCGGCCCGCTCGGAGGTCGGCCTGGGTGCGCGCGCGGCCGGCCGTTCAGCCGTGGCGACTGCCGTGCGCAAGGCCATGGGCGCATGCTAGACGGTGGGCTGGGCGGCGGCGCAGAACCACCAACAGCGCGCGTCCTCCGCCGGGGCTCTCCACTGGCCGAAGCCCGCCGGCGGTCACGCGGCGAGGGGGGAGCCGCGCGACCGCCCGCAGGCTTGGCCTTTGTGGCGAGCTCAGGCGGCCTGGAGCAGGCGCGCGCCTTCGGCCGACCCGTCGAGCGGGACGTTGCCCGCACGCGTGAGCAGGTTGGAGAAGTGATTGAGCGCCACGTGAGAGACGGCCTCGAGCAGCTGCTCGTCGGTCCAGCCGGCCTCGCGCGCCTCCTCGTGGATGTGCAGCGGCGGGACCGCGTCGCTCTCCAGGAGCCCGCGGACGAAGCGCAGCATGGCCGCCTCGTGCTCCTCGCCCGACTCGAAGCTGCGGGCGCGGGCAATCTCGTCGAGCGCGAGCCCGGCCTCGCGGGCGGTACGCAGGAGCGTGGCGAGCGCGTAGGCGCTGCCTTGGTGCTCGGCCACCGCGAGGGCGATGCGCTGCTGGGTCTTGAGCGGAAGCGCACCATGACGCAGCTCGGAGCGAAAGCGCGCGTACGCCCGCAGCGACGCCGGCGATCCCGCCAGCACCCCCACGAAGTTGGGCAACTGTCCGCCGCCCGCGACCGCGCCCTTCAGCACGGGCAGGCTGCGCTCGGGGGCGGTCAGCTCGTCATGGACTTGGAACCTGCTCTCCTGAGTCTTCATGGGCTTAGCCTTCTGCGGGTTGCTTACGCGTCGTAAGTATAGCTTCGGGTCGGCGTCGCCGCCGCGCTCCTCGACTCTCATCCGAGGTACGCGCCGACGGCCTCCAGCGGATTACTAGACCTTCCTGATAAACCGTTCGTAAGAGGCGGCCGACCCGCACACGAAGCCGGCCGGAATGGCGCGCGGGCGCTAGCTTGCGCGGGGTGGAGACCGCCGTCGTCACCGGGGCCGGACGTGGTCTCGGCTTCGCCATCGCTGACCGGCTGGCCGCGCGCGGCCTGGCCGTGCTGCTCACCGATCTCGACGCCGAGTCCGCGGACCGCGCCGCGCGCTCGCTCCACCGGCCTGGTCGGCAGGCCTTGACGTGCGCGATCCGCAGGCGTGCCGCGCGGTGGCCCGAGAGGCCGCCATGCGAGGGCGGCTGTCGGTGTGGGTCAACAACGCCGGCGTGCTCTTCTCGAGCCCGGTGCGGGGACAGACCGACGCCGAGGTCGAGCTCACCGTGGCGGTGAACCTGAGGGGGGTCCTGCACGGCGCTCGAGCGGATGCCGGACCCCGGGCGGATCCTCACCGTGGCCTCGCTCTCGGCCCTCGGGCTCGCGCCGGGACTCGCGGTCTACGCGGCGACGAAGCACGCCGTGCTGGCCTTCGGCACCTCGCTGGCGGGCGACCTGTACGCGGCCGGCGGGAGGATCGAGGTGCGGACCCTCTGCCCCGACGTGATCGACACCCGCATGGTGCGCGACCAGGTCGACAGCCCGGACGCGGCGATACTGTGGCGGGTCCCGCCCCGCTGGCGGTCGACGACGTCGCCGACCGGGCTATGGCGCTGCTCGACGGCCGCCGCTCCCGGGCCGTGGTACCCGCCTGGCGGGGCGAGCTGTTGCGCCTCCTCCACCGCTTCCCGCGCCTCGCCCTCCCGGGCCTGTCGCTGCTCGACCGCGTCGGACGTGGCGCCGCGCGCGCTGGCGCCGGCGCGTTGGAGTCTGAGCAGCGGGGCGGGTCACGCCGCCAAGGGCGGCGCGAGGTCTCCGGGCCCCTACTGGCCGGCGGTGCGAGCCACGTAGGCGGCCACCGCCTCGGCGTTCTCACCGTCGAGGATTCCGGCCGGCATCTGAAGCTTGCCCGTGCCGCCGTCCTTGATGGCGTTGAGCACGCGCTGCTCGTCCACGGCGCCGAGGCGGTCGAGGTTCGGCCCGGTGACGCCCTTGGCCTGGATCGCCCCGAGGCTGTGGCAGGCCGCGCAGTTCTCGCGGAAGAGCTCCTTGCCCTCCTCGAGCTCCTTGCTCGAGCCCGTGCTCCCGAGCGACTCCGTCCCGCCGATCGACCCCTGCTGGGAGGCGATCACCGCGGCGGGCACGACGAGCCCGAGCAGAACGTAGAGGGCGGGGATGCCCACCTTGACCAAGGAGCCGCCGGTCAGATAGGCCTTGCGGGCCCGGCCCTGACCGCCGGAGAAGGCCACGAAGACGGCGGCGATGCCGAGGACGACCCACGGCACCAGGAAGATCCAGACCCAGACGCTCATCGCGGGCGAATGCTAGTCCACGCTGCGAGCGCCACTCAGCCGGCGAGCCGGTCCGAGCCCGCGTAGACGTTGAAGCTCTCACCGCGCACAAAGCCGCACAGCAGCAGTCCCTCCTCACGCGCCAGCTCGACGGCCAGCGTCGAGGGCGCGCCGACCGCGACGATGCCCGCGAGGCCGGCCACGTTGACCTTTCTGCACGAGCTCGAACGACGCCCGGCCGCTGAGGCAGGCGTAGATGCTCGCCCCGAGGAGCGGATAGGCGCCCTCGAGCAACCTCGACCCGAGCGCCTTGTCCATGGCATTATGGCGCCCTACGTCCTCGCGCAGGACGAGCAGCGCCCCGTCCGCGGCGAAGAGCGCGGTGGCGTGGAGCCCGCCGGTGTGGCGGAAGGCGGCCTGCTCGCGGCGGGCGCGATCGGGCGCGGCGAGCACGACCTCGGGCTCGATCGTTACGCTCAGCGCGCTCGAGGCCTGGGGCGGCGTCTGGCGGCGGACGAACTCGAGCGCGCCCTTCCCGCACACCCCGCAGGACGAGGTGAGGTAGAAGCGCCGCTCGCCCGCGGGGTCGCGGCGCAGACCGCCGCGCGTGCCTATCTCGATCACGTTCGCGGCCAGGTCCTCACTCAACCCCACGGCCGCGACGTCCTCGGGCCCGGAGATCAGGCCTTCGCCGGCCAGGAACCCGGCGGCGAGCTCCTCGTCCTCGCCGGGGGTTCGCATGGTGACGGCCAGGGCATCGCCGTCGACGCGGATCTCGAGCGGCTCCTCGACCGCCAGCTGGTCGCGCAGGCGCTCACGCTCGCGCCCGTGGACGCGCTCGATCCAGGCGCGGCCGATGTGGGGGTCGAACGCCGTGGTCGCGGGGCCGCCTAGATGGCCGCGACGGGCCGCGGCGCTCCGACGTGAAAGCCCTGCGCGTAGTCGACGCCGTAGTCGCTCAGCAGCTCGTAGGTCGGCTGGTCGCCCACGAACTCGGCGATCGTCCGCGTGTCCACGCTCCCGGCCAGCCGCACGATCGAGCGGACGACCTCCTGGTCGATCCGCCCCGTCCCCAGCTTGCGCACGAACTCGCCGTCGATCTTCAGGTAGTTGACCGGCAGGTACTTGAGATAGTAGAAGGAGCTGAAGCCCGAGCCGAAGTTGTCGAGCGAGAGCCGGCAGCCGAGCCGCGCGACGCGCTCGGCGAAGGAGCGCGCCTGCTCCATGTTCGCTGTCGCCGCGGTCTCGGCGACCTCGAGGACGAGATCGTCGGCCTCCGCCGGTCCCCGGTCGAGCTCCTTGCGGAGGTGGCTCGTGAGCGCCGGGTCGCCCATCGACCGCCCGGACAGGTTGACCGCGACCCGGATCGGGCTGCCCCCGCGCCGGCGCTCCCCGATCAGGCCGACGGCCTGGCCCACCACCCACCGGTCGATCGCCTGCACGAGGTCGAAGCGCTCGGCCATCGGAAGGAAGGACGCGGGCGGGACGAGCTCGTCGCCGCGGCCGCGCATCCGCAGCAGGAGCTCGTGCTGCGCCACGGCCCCCGTGCGCAGGTCCACGATCGGCTGGCAGTAGAGCTGGAAGCGGTCGCGGTCGAGCGCGGTACGGATCTCCTCGGCCCAGCTGCGCCCCTCCTCGGCGCGCGCGTGCATGTCCGGCGAGAAGACCGCTAGGCGGTCGCGCCCGGCGCGCTTTGCCTCGTACATCGCGAGGTCGGCGGCGGCGAGCGCCCCCTCGGCCGCGGCGCTGGGCTCGAGCTCGGCGATCCCGACGCTCGCGGTGATGTGGACGGGCTCGCCCGAGAGCAGGTGCACGCGCTCGCGGAGGGCCTCGAGCAGGCCCTCGGCCACGGTCACCGCCCGGTCGGAGCGCGTGCCGTGGAGCAGCACGGCGAACTCGTCGCCGCCGAGGCGGGAGAGGGTGTCGCCGCCGCGCAGGCGGCGCTCGAGGATCCCCGCGACGCTGCGGATGAGGCTGTCGCCGGCCTGGTGCCCGAGCGAGTCGTTGATGTACTTGAAGTTGTCGATGTCGATCATGAGCACGCAGCCGGGCTCGCGCTGACGCTCGGCGAGCCGGACCTCCTGGCCCAGCTCCTCGAGGAAGCGCCGGCGGTTGAAGAGGCCGGTCAGGCCGTCGTGGTCGGCCAGGAACTGAAGTTGCGACTCGAACGCCTTGCGCTCGGTGATGTCGGTGAGCAAACCCTCGGTCTGGCCGGGGTCGCCGTCCGTCCCGGCGTGCACCAGCGCTTCGTGGCGGACCCAGCGGACGTCGCCGCTCTTGGCCATGATGCGGTACTCGATCTCGATCGCCCCACCGCTCGCCTCGGCGCGCGCGGTCTCGGCCAAGACGCGGTCACGGTCCTCGGCGTGGAGGCGGCTGCGCCACAGGGCGGGGTCGGCCTCCCACTCCTCGGGCGTGTACCCGAGCATCGACTCGACCTGGGGGGAGACGTACACCCAGCTCGCCTCGCCGAAGCCGGCGACGAAGGTGATGGCCGGCAGTCGCTCGACCAAAGTGCGGTAGCGAACCTCGGCCTGGCGGAGCTTCTCCTGTACGCGCTGGCGCTCCGAGATGTCCACCGAGACGCCGACGTACCCGATGATCTCTCCGCCGGAGCCCCGCACCGTCGCGTTGCGCGCGTAGACGGGGATGACCTCCCCGTCGGCGCGGCGGAGCTTGAACTCCACCTCCCAGGGACCCTCGCCGGTCCCGATCCGCTCGAGCAGCGCCTCGCGGTCCTCGACGTCGACACGCGCCACCAGGTCGGAGATCGAGGCGCCCACCGCCTCGGCCTCCGAGAAGCCGTAGAACTCCTGCGCGCAGCGGTTCCAGTGGGTGATCGTCCCTTCGGTGTCGAGCGCCACCACCGCAGCGTCGACGCGGTCAAGCAGCTCGGCCTGGAAGCGCAGTCGGACCTCGGTCCGCCGTCGCGCGGTCACGTCCTCGGCGTGGACCATCACGACGTTGGGCGGCACGTGGACGTAGGTCATGGCCAGGCGCCTGGTCTGGCCGATCGACGGCATCGGGAAGTCGATCTCGCGGCTCAGCGACCCCGTCGCGACGAGCGCCTCGCGGAGCTCGGCGAGGATCTTCGGGTCGTGCCCGTGCAACTCGCTCGCGTGGGCGCCGAGCAGGTCGGCGATGTGGCCCTCTGTGAACCGGTAGGCGGCGTCGTTGAAGTCGACGAGCACGAAGTCCTCGCCCTCTCTCCTCCAGGTGTACGTCGGGATGGGCAGACTCTTGTACTGGGCCCGGAAGCGCTCGCGGCTGTGCTCGAGCTCCTCCCGCGCGCGCCGGCGCTCGGTGGCGTCGACCGCGATCCCGACGAAGCCGTCGAGCCCTCCCTCGGAGTTCCGCACCCCGACGATCCGGCTGTAGGCGGTGAAGGTGCTGCCGTCCTTGCGGCGCAGCGCGAGCTCGCCCTCGAACTCCCCCCGCTCGGTGACCTCGCGGCGCAGCTCGGCCGCGCGCTCGTCGCCTCCCTGCGGCCAGATCAGGTCCCGCAGCGGCCGGCCGAGGGTCTCCTCGGCGGAGTAGCCGTAGAGCCGCTCGGCGCCGCGGTTCCAGTGGACGACCGTCCCGTCGGGGGCCCAGCGCTTGACCGCGGCGTCGACCTGGTCGAGGACGTCGGCCTGGAGCCCGACCTTGCGCTCGCTGCGGTTGCGGTCGGTGACCTCTCGCACCAGGGCGACCACGCGGTCGCCGCGGTCTCCGTCGAGCGGCTTAATCGAGACCTCGACCTCGATCCGCGTGCCGTCCTTGCGCACGAGGACGGCGCCGTCGGGGTCGGTCCGCGTGCCGGCGCTGCGGCGCTCGCGCAGCTCCTGCTCGCGCACGGGCACGTCCTCGACCGGGAGCAGGTCCATGAACGAGGAGAGGGCCTCGAGCTCGTCCTCGGCGTAGCCGGTCATCTCCACGAAGGCCTCGTTCACGTGCGCGAGCCGCCTGGTCTCGAGGTCGAGCACGGCGACGCCCTCGCCGAGGTCGCTCTGAGCCGCGAGCAGGGCGGCATCGAGCTCTCCCTGCCGTCGCAGGAGCCCGACCAGGCGAGCGTTGTCGAGGGTCAGCGCGACCTGATCGGCTACGGCTTGGACGACGCTCTGGTCGTCGGAGGTGTAGGAGCGCTCAGCGCCTTCGCGGGCGAGGCCGGCGAGCCCGATCGTCCGTCCGCGGGCTCGGATCGGGACGAAGAGCAGGCTGCTGACGCTGTGCTCGCCGAAATAGGGCCGCAGCACGGGGTTCACGACCTCGAGCAGGCTGCCGGAGGGGACGTCGTCGATCAGCACAGGCTCGCCGGTCTGAACCGCCCGCCGGGCCAGCGGCCAGGTTTCGGGGTCGAGGTCGGCCGCGGCCAACGCCTTCTCGACGAGCCGCCGCGTGCTCGAGCTGCGGTGGCGCACCGCCACCGGCTCGAAGCGCCCCGGCCGCTCGCCGAGCATGGCGATGACGCACAGGTCGCCGACGAGCCGCGAAAGTCGTTGCGCCGCCTCGCCGAAGAGCTGCTCGTGGTCGACGGGGATCTCGGCGAGCGCGCGCGCAGGATCCGCCATTGCGGACAGACCGCCTCCCCCCTCGGACCCTCCTCCCTGCTCAGCGCTCATCGCTCCTTGACCTTTCGCGGGAATCCTTCCCTCATTCGGTCGACGGCCTGCGAAGGATAACCGGTTCCGGACCTCAGCAGAGCTGGTCTGCGCCTTTCTTCAAGGCGCTCCGGCGCGACCTCCCCGCGCCCGCAGGACGCCGGCCCGATCGCCGCCGAGCCGCGCCTCGAGCGGACGCTGCGCCGTCACCGGCGCTCAGGCCGAGGCCGCCGCGAGGAGCTCGCCGTCGTCCTCGGTCCTGCGGGTGTCGAGCCGGGCCAGGTAGAGATCCACGGCCGCGGCGCACCTGCGGCCCTCGGCGATGGCCCAGACGATCAGCGACTGGCCCCGGCGGGAGTCGCCGCAGGCGAAGACCCCGGCCGTCGAGGTCTCCCACGCCTCCTCGTCGGCGAGCACGTTTCCGCGCCCGTCGCGCTCGAGGCCGAGCTGCTCGACAAGGCCATCGTGCTGGGGGTGGAGGAAGCCCATGGCCAGGAGGACGAGGTCGGCCGGGAGCTCGAAGTCCGAGCCCTCGATCTTGGCGAAGTCGGGCGGGCCCCCGACCTCGTAGCCGTGCAGCCGCGAGACGCGCCCGGCCTCGCCGCTGAACTCCGTGGTCATCGCGCCGAAGCGGCGCTCGCCGCCCTCCTCGTGCGCGGGCGAGGTGCGCAGGATCAGCGGCCAGGTGGGCCAAGGCGTCCTGTCGTCGGGCCGCTCGGGCGGTGGCTCGGCCAGCAGCTCGATCTGGGTCACGCTCGCGGGCAGCTCGCGGTGGGAGTTGCCGAGGCAGTCGGCGCCGGTGTCGCCACCGCCGATGATGACGACGTGGCGCCCGGCGGCCGAGATCGGCTTGGCGGGACCGGCGTCCCCGGCGACGTAGCGGTTGCGCTGCTCGAGGTACTCCATGGCGAAGTGCACGCCGTCGAGCTCGCGCCCCGGCACGGGCAGCTCGCGCGGGACGGTCGAGCCGGTGGCGACCACGATCGCGTCGAAGCGCTCGTGCAGCTCCCCCGCGTCGAGGTCGCGGCCGACCTCGACGCCGGTCACGAACTCGACGCCCTCCTCGGCCAGGAGGTCGACGCGGCGCTGGACCACGCCCTTGTCGAGCTTGAAGTCCGGCACGCCGTAACGCAGGAGGCCGCCGATGCGGTCCTGGCGCTCGTAGAGGGTGACGGCGTGCCCGGCCTGGTTGAGCTGAGCGGCGGCGGCGAGCCCCGCGGGCCCCGAGCCCACGACCGCGACCGAGCGTCCGCTGCGCCATTCGGGCACGCGCGCGGTGACCCAGCCCTGCTCAAAGGCGTGATCGATGATCGACACCTCGATCTGCTTGATCGTCACCGCGTCGTCGTTGATGTCGAGCACGCAGGCCGCCTCGCACGGCGCCGGACAGATGCGGCCGGTGAACTCCGGGAAGTTGTTGGTGGCGTGCAGCGCGTCGAGGGCCTCGCGCCAGCGGTCGCGGTAGACGAGGTCGTTCCAGTCCGGGATCAGGTTGCCGAGCGGGCAGCCCGAGTGGCAGAAGGGCACGCCGCACTCCATGCAGCGCGCGCCCTGCTCGCGCAGCTCCGGCACGGTCAGCCCCGTCGTGTACTCGCGGAAGTCGTGCCTCCGCTCGCCCACGGGACGCTTGCGCCCGTCTTGGCGGTGGATCTTGAGGAACCCTCCGAGCTCACCCATGCGAGGGCTCCGCGCGGTCCTTGCCGGCGGCCGCGGCGGCGGCCTGGCGCGCGTCGTCGAGGTTGGCGTCCTCGGCCTCCTCGCCCTCGCGCTCGGCGGCCTCCGCGATGTCCTCCTGCTGACCGGAGTGGACGGGCTCCGAGCCCGGTCCCGCGGGGGAGACCCCGCCGACCGCGCCGTCGTCGGGCGACTCGACCCCGCGTGCGGCCACGCCGTTCGACTCGCCATCGATCTTCGTGGCTCGCTCGGCGGCCTCGGCAAGGGCGCGCTTGTAGTCACGCGGCATGACCTTGACCCACGCTCCGCGCAGGGCTTCCCAGTCGGCCAGCACACGCGAGGCCACCGCGCTGTCGGTGCGCTCGCCGTGCTCGGCCACCAGCTCGCGGACCTCGGCGAGGTCGTCCGCGGTCGCCTCCTCGAGGTCCACGAGGCCGAGGTTGCAGCGGTCCGGGGAGGCGCCCTCGGGGTCGAGCACGTAGGC
>JACCTJ010000043.1 GCA_013812485.1 Thermoleophilaceae bacterium | reverse complement strand
AGAACAGCTGGTTCTCCCCCGCGAAGATCTCCGACACCGAGTCATCGGTGAAGATCCGCCGGACCGAGTCGGTCAGGATGTCGGCGCTCGTGAGCTGCCGGATCAGTCCGGGCGCGCCGTCGCGCAGCGGCACGGTGTCGGTGACGACGATACTCGAGACGGGGGCCGCCTCGAGGGTCTCGAACGCGTGGCCGGCGAAGAGCCCGTGGGTGGCCACGGCATAGACCTTCGAGGCTCCGCGCTCGATCACGGTCTGAGCCGCGGCGGCTAGCGTGCCGCCCGTGCCGATGATGTCGTCGACGATCACCGCGACCTTGCCTTGCACCTCGCCGATGACGGTGCCGACCTCGGCGACGCCCTGGGCGGGGCGTTCCTTCTCGAGCACCGCGTACCTCGTCCCGACCTTGCGCGCGAAGTTGCGCGTGAGCTTCACCCTCCCGGCGTCGGGGGCGATGATCACCAGGTCCTCGTCGCCCAGCTGGTCCTTCACGTGCTGGGTGAGGAT
This sequence comes from Thermoleophilaceae bacterium, assembly GCA_013812485.1. Classification (GTDB taxonomy): domain Bacteria; phylum Actinomycetota; class Thermoleophilia; order Solirubrobacterales; family Thermoleophilaceae; genus JACCUC01. Next base: position 8,532 of record JACCTJ010000043.1, on the reverse strand, counting down.
CGGCATCGCGGTCATGTGGTCGACCGGCTTCGAGAAGAAGCCCTGGACCTGGCCGGCGTGGAGATCCATGGTCACGACGCGATCGACGCCCGCGACCTCGAGCATCTTCGCCACGAGGCGGGCGGTGATCGGCTCGCGCGGAGCCGACTTCTTGTCCTGGCGCGAGTAGCCGTACCAGGGCGTGACCGCGATCACCCGGTGCGCCGAGGCACCCACGGCGGCCTCGATCATGATCAGCAGCTCCATCAGCGCGTCGTTGGCGGTGATGCCCTCGCGCTCGTTCCCGCAGATCGACTGGACGATGAAGATGTCCGCTCCTCGGATGGAGTCCGCGTAGCGGCAGTAGACCTCTCCGTCGGGGAAGGTCTTCAGGCCGGCGTCGGTCAGCTCCATGCCGAGCCGCTCCGCGATCCGCCGACCGAGCTCGCCGCTCGCCCGCCCGGCGGCGACCATCATGCGCTTGTCGTAGCCGATCGGGAGGCTCGTCGCGGCCGGTATCGCCTCGGTCTCCTCCAGGGTGGTCACCCTGCCTCCCCCTCCTCCCTCGCCCGCTCGGCGTAGCCCTCGACGTTGCGCTGGCGCGACCGCGCGATCCCGAGCGCGCCCTCGGGCACGTCCTCCACGATCACCGATCCCGCGCCAGTGTACGCGCCGTCGCCGACGCGCACCGGCGCCACGAAGGCGGTGTCGACGCCCGTGCGCACGTTGCGGCCGATGTGGGTGCGGTGCTTGTGAGCGCCGTCGTAGTTGGCGGTGATGTTGCCTGCGCCGACGTTGGTGTTCTCGCCGATGTCGGCGTCGCCGATGTAGGAGAGGTGCGGCACCTTCGCGCCGCGGCCGACGCTCGCGTTCTTGACCTCGACGAAGCTCCCGACCTTGGCGTCCTCGCCGATGCGCGCGGCGGGGCGAAGGTACGCGAACGGACCGATGCTCGCGCCATCTGAGACCTGACACTCGACGAGTTGAGAGTGGGGCGCGTTGACGCGATCGCCCAGGGCGGAGGCGTGGATCGTGGTCTGGGGACCGATCGTACAGCGGCGCCCGATCCGCGTACCGGCGGTCAGGGTCACGCCGGGGCCGACCGTCGTGTCCTCGCCGATCTCGACGTCGGCGTCGAGGTAGACCGTCTCCGGGGCCGAGAAGCTCACCCCGGCGCGCGCGTGGCGCTCGATGATGTCGAGGCGCGCGATCCGCTCGACCTCCATCAGGTCGGCGCGGTCGTTGACGCCGAGCGCGCTGCGCACATCGTCGGTGCGGTGCGTGGCGATGCGCCGCCCCGCCTCGCGCATGAGGGGAAAGACGCCGGTCAGGTAGCGCTCGCCGTCGGTCTCGGCCACGCGCCCCAGGGCCTCCAGCAAGTCGGCAGCCCGAAAGGCGTAGCTGCCGAGGTTGATCTCGCGGACGGCGAGCTCGTCGGCCGGTACGTGCTCGGGGTGCTTGGTCTCGACGAGGCGCTCGACCTCGCCGTCGGCGTCGCGGAGAATGCGCCCGTAGCCGATGGGGTCGAGCTTGTCGGTGGTGAGCAGGGTGGCGGCCGCCTCGCGCCGAGCATGCCTGGTCAGCAGGCCCCTGAGCAGCTCGGCGGTGACGAGCGGGTGGTCGCCGGAGAGGACGACGACGTCCGCGCCCTCGGCGCTCGCGGCCTCGATCTGCTCACGGGCGGCGAGGACCGCCGCGCCGGTTCCCTCCCCCGAGCGCTGCTCGGCGAACTCGGTGCCCTCGGGAAGCGCGCGATCGAGCCCGGATCCCGGACGGGTGACGCAGACCACGTGCTCGGCTCCCGCCCCGCGCGCCGCGTCGATCACCCACTCGATCATGGGACGGCCGCAGACGGCGTGGAGCACCTTCGGCAGCGAGGAGCGCATGCGGGTGCCGTGGCCGGCGGCCATGACCAGGACGGTGGGCGCACGAGCCACGGGCTCAGCGTAACGACGAATCCCGGTGACCGGGTGGCGGACGGACCGCAGAGGACGGTCGCCGGGATCTATCCTCGGCCGCCGTTGGGGAGTGGTGTAACCGGCAGCACGGGACACTTTGGATGTTCAAGATCAGGTTCGAATCCTGGCTCCCCAGCTCGACCGCTAGCCGCTTCCCTCCTCGCGCGGAACGCGTCCGCCCTCCGCGCCGCGCTCGGTCGCCGGGCCCGCCGGTGGCGCGAGGCCGAGCACGCGCATGGCCTTGAGTCCCAGCCCCAACCGCTCGCGGCCTTCGCTCGACCCTATGTCGAGGCCGGTGAGCTCGCGCACGCGCTCGAGGCGGTAGCGGATGGTGTGTCGATGGGTGAAGAGGCGCTGGGCGGTGCCGGCGACGCTGGCGTCTGAGTCGAGATAGGTCTCGAGCGTGCGCAGCAGTGCGGTCTCGTACTGCTCGTCGTAGGCGACCAGCGGCGCGATCGTCTCGGCGTAGAAGCGCTCGAGCTCCTCGGGGTCCTCGCTCATCGAGGACAGCAACAGCCGGTAGGAGCCGGTCTCCTCGAAGGCCAGCGTCTGCTCGCCGCGTGCCGCGGCCACGTTGGCGGCCAGTAGGGCCTCCCCGCCGGCGCGGTAGAGGTCGGCCGCGTCGGTGATATGGCGACTCCGTGCGACGGCAAACCCGTGCTGGGGGAAGCGGCTCTCGAGCTCACGGAGGACCGCGGTGCCGGCTCGCTCGGCCAGCGGCGCCTCGGCGCCGGGCACGACGATCATCAGCTCACCCTCGCCGCCGCGGCCGCGCGCGTCACGCTCCGCCCCGCCGCGGCGACGGCCAGAGAGGCCCTTGATCGAGGCGCCGAGAGCGCCGGTGGCCACGCGCCGGGCGGCCCGCTCGGCCGCCGCAAGAACGCGCGCGCGCCAGTCTCCCTGCTCGGGCTGATGGGCGTGGGCTCGGACGACGAGCACCCCGGCACCGTCGGCCAGGTCGGCGCCGAGCTCGCGGCCGCGCGCGACGATGTTCTCCCGGTCGGTGGCGCGCCGGCTCATGACGTCGTCTAGGAAGCGGCCGACGGCGGCCTCGGTCGCGCGCTCGGGGGCGCGGGCGCGCTCGACCTCGAGCGCGATGACCGAGCCGGCCATGCGCAGGACGGCGTCGGGCTCGGGGGCCGCGGATGCGTCGGCCGACCCGTCGCGGGGACGGAAGCGCAGCTCTCCGACGCGCCGCTCGGCCACCCGCAGCTCGAGCGTCCCCACGCCGGTGCCCTGAGCGAGCACGGCGCGCTCCTCCTCGGGCGAGCGACAGGCGACCGCGAGCACTCCCAGCGCCGCGTCGAGCACGGCCACCCCTGCGCCCAGCCCGCGGGCGACGGCGCGGACGACCTCGTGCAGCCCGGCACCGCCTTCGACGGCGGCGGAGATCTCGGCGAGGGCCTCGAGCGAGGCAGCCGCCGGAACGGAGCCCGTGGCTCCGGTCTTCGGCTCGTCCGCGGCGGCGGCCTCGGCGTCACTCATGGAGCGATTGTATGTACCGCGCCGCGCCCGTCTCCGGGGCCCGGAAGCGGTCTTGCGGGCGGGGGCCTCGCTAGGCCCAGCGGTCGTAGGACCAGACGAGCGCGGCTCCGATGGCCACCCCGGTGACGATGAGCCCGGCCAGGATGAAGGTGGTCAGGAAGGCGGCCGCGGCCTTCTCCCAGAGCCGCGAGTACGAGGAGCATGCGGGAACCACGATGAAGGCCAGGTAGCCGACGACGATCGCTCCCACGGCGAGGATGATCGCGGCGTTGGTGACCGATATGGCGGCGATGCTCATGGTGGGGCGTCAGTGTCGGCGGCGCGGTTCTGCGGAGCGAGCCCCAGTGTTGCGCATCGGCCCGATGGCGAGGACGATCGGCGGGGGGGAGGCCGAGACGGCGGCCCCCGAGCGCCCAGCCCCACGACCCGTCGGGGAGCTGGTGCACGCCGCGCGTCATTCGATGGCCAGCGGCGCCACGACGGAGCGAGCGATCGGTCCAGTTCATCGGCCGTCGGCCTCGGCGAGGCGCCTTGGGGTCGCCGCTCGGGCTCTTCCCCCCTCGAGACTGTCGGCGGCATCGTCCTCGCGCTCCGCAACAGAGCCCAGGCCGGTCACGATCGCGCCCTCGATCTCCACGGCTGCGCGGGCGGCCGCGCCCGGGTCGGCGAACGCGCCCACCACCGTCGGCCCCGAGCCGCTGACCAGGGCCGCCGCCGCGCCCGCCTCGCCCAGGCGCCGCGCGAGGCCCGCGAGCTCCGGCCGCAGCGACAGCGCCGCCGGCTCGAGATCGTTCTCGCAGGAGGGAGCGAGCTCCTCGAGGGTCTCCGCCCGGCTCAGCTCGCGCAGGCGCCGCGGGTCGAGCCGCGCGCGGGTGGTCCCGAGGCGGTCGGCCTCCGCGTACACGCGCGCCGTGGAGAGGCCGGTGTCCCGCGGCGCGAGCACGAGGGTCATCGGCGGCAGCGAGATCCGCTCGACCCCCTCCCCGGCGCCGGTGACGAGCGCGTGTCCCGGCTCCACCTGGCTCGGGACGTCGGCGCCGAGCGACGCGGCGAGATCACGCAGGCCGTCGCGGCCGAGCGGCCGGACGGCGATGGCGTCGGCCGCCCGCAGGACCGCCGCGGCGTCGGCGCTGCCCCCGCCGAGGCCGGCGGCGATTGGCACGCGCTTGTCGATTCGGACGGTCAGAGCGGGGAGCGCGTCCGCCCCTGTCGCCGAGCGGTAGGCGGCGAGGGCCGCCGCCGCGAGATTAGGGCCTTCGACACCCGGGCACTCGATGCGGTCGTCGCCGGGCTCGGCGCCCGGGCGAGCCTCGACCTCGACCCGGTCGGCGAGCTCGAGCGAGGCAAACAGCGAGCAGAGCTCGTGCAGGCCGTCCGCCCGCCGCGCGCCCACGTGGAGGACGAGGTTGGCCTTCGCGGGGGCGAGCTCGCTCGTCACTTCGGTTCGCGCGCGAGCGGCGCCGCCAAGCGGGCTTCGTCCTCCGGGCGTTCGCCCACCGCAGGGTTCTCCTCCTCGAGCAGAGCGGTCAGCGAGACGAAGTCCGCCGGCGAGAGCCGCTCGGCGCGGGCGTCGGCCGGGTGCGCCAGCGAGACCAGCGCCTTCCGCGCCCGCTCGCGCACTCCCGTCCCGAATCCCTCGGAGAGGGCGAGCGATCCCGCCAGAGTCTTTCGCCGGTGCGCGAAGGCCGCCCGGATCAGTGTCCTGACCTCGCGAGCGGGAGGAGCGCTGCGGCGCCTCAGCACCACGATGGCCGAGTCGACGTTCGGGGCGGGAAGGAAGGCCGACCGAGGAACGCGGCGGTGCAAGCGCACCTCGCACGAGAGCTGCGCGAGCACCGAGGTCGCGCCGTAGATCCGTGATCCCGGCGCCGCCGCGAGCCGATCGGCGACCTCGCGCTGCACCATGGCCACCCACAGCTTCGCGTCCGGGAGCTCCTCGAGCGACTTGAGCAGCACCGTGGCCGCGACCCCGTAGGGCAGGTTGGCGACCAGCTTGTCCGGCGGCGGCCGAAGCGCAGCCAGGTCGAGTCCGACGGCGTCGGCGAGGTGCAGCGACGCGTTCTCGAAGCCCGCCAGCGCGTCCTCGAGGGCCGAGGCGAGCAGCCGGTCGACCTCGACGACGTGAAGGTGGCCGACCTGCGGAGCGAGCCGCTCCGAGAGCACGCCGAGCCCGCCTCCGACCTCCAGCACGACGTCGGAAGGCGAGAGCTCCGCCGCGGCCTCGACGACCTCGAGCACGCGGCCGTCGACGAGGAAGTTCTGCCCCAGGTCGCGACTCGGGCGCAGGCCCAGTTCGCGCAGGCGCGTCCGCGTTAGCTCCCGCAGGCTCGGCGCTCGCGGGCCCGGCTGGCGCGCGCCGCCCCCAGCCTCGGCGGATCGCGACCCCCGCCGGGCGCGGTCGTCGCCACGCGCCGAGACGCTCACCACCCGAAGACGCGCGCGGCGTTGCGCTCCACCGTCGCCTCAAGCTCAGCGTAGGAGACACCGCGCAGCCGCGCCACGACCTCCGCGGTCGCGACCACGTTGGCCGGCTCGTTGGGCCGGCCGCGGACGGGCTGGGGCGCGAGGTACGGAGAGTCGGTCTCGACGAGCAGCAGCTCCTCGGGGACCTCGCGGGCGGCGGCCTGGAGCTCGCCGGCGCTCGCATAGGTGACGTTGCCGGCGAACGAGCACAGCCAGCCGTGCTCGACGCAGTCCCCAAGCCGCGCGGGGGCCGAGAAGCAGTGCAGGATCACGGTCAGCGCGGCGGCACGCTCGCGCAGGAGGGCGAAGGTCTCCTCCTCGGCGGCCCGGGTGTGGATCACGAGCGGGAGCGAGGTGCGGCGGGCGAGGTCGATCTGCGCCTCGAAGGCGCGGAACTGGGCGTCGCGCGGAGCGCGGTCGCGATGGAAGTCGAGGCCGGTCTCCCCGATCGCGCGGACGCACGGGTCGGCGGCGGCGGCCTCGATCTCCTCGAGGCCGGCGTGATCGAAGCCCGTCGCCTCGTTGGGGTGGCGGCCGACGATCGCGACCACTCCCTCGTGCTCGCGCGTGGCGGCCAGGGCCCGCTCGATGGAGGGACCGTCCATGCCCACCGCTCCGAGCCGCCGGACCCCGGCCGCCGCGGCGCGGGCCACCACCTCGGGCACGGGCGCCTCGCAGTGGTCGAGGTGGCAGTGGGTGTCGACCACGACGAGGCCAGGTCGCGATTCAGACGACCGGCGAGGCCGCGGGCCGCTCGATGCGGGGGAAGAGCGGCGCGAGCGAGGAGATCGTCGCACCGCCCGACCCAGCACCGAACCGCGCCGCCTCGAGCCCACGCTCCTCGCTCCCCAGCGCCGCCAGCAGGCGCTCGGACGCGGCCGGGACGAACGGCGCGAGGAGGATCGACACCACCCGCAGCCCCTCGACGAGCGAGTAGAGCACCTGATCGAGGTGCCCGGCGGACGCCGGGTCCTTGGCCAGGCGCCACGGCTCCTCGTCCTGCACGTACCGGTTCAGCCGCCGCACCGCGACCCAGACGTCCTCCAGCGCGGCGCTCACCTCGACCGCGTCGAAGCGGGCGGCCACCCTCTCCTGGAGCCCGTCGAGCTCGGGCCGCAGCTCCTCGGCCGGCTCGGCACCGGGCACACGGCCCTCGCGGAAGCGGGCGATCATGGCGAGCGTGCGGCTGGCCAGGTTGCCGTACTCGTTGGCGAGCTCCGTGGTGTAGCGGGTCTCGAAGCCCTCAGGCGAGACCGAGCCGTCCTGCCCCAAGGACACCTCGCGCATCAGGTAGTAGCGCAGGGCGTCGGTGCCGTAGAGGTCGATGACCTCGAAGGGGTCGATCACGTTTCCCAGCGACTTCGACATCTTCTCCCCGTCCATCAGCAGGTAGCCGTGCACGAACAGGCGCCGCGGGAGCTCGATGCCGGCCGCCATCAGGAGGGCCGGCCAGAACACCGAGTGGAACTTGAGGATGTCCTTGCCCATCACGTGGACGGTCGGGGGCCAGAAGCGAGGGACCAGGTTCTCGGGGCGCGCGTAGGTGAGCGCCGTGTAGTAGTTGAGGAGCGCGTCGAACCAGACGTAGAACACCTGGCGGTCGTCCCAGGGCACAGGGACACCCCACGAGATCCGCGAGCGCGTGAGCGAGATGTCGTTCAGCCCGCCGCGGATGAACGCGAGCGCCTCGTTGTAGCGGCCGGCGGGGAGCACGAAGTCCGGCCGCTCGGCGAACAGCCGCTCGAGTGGCTCCTGGAAGGCCGAGAGACGGAAGAACCAGTTGTCCTCCCGCTCGCGCTCGAGCACGACCTTGTGGATCGGGCAGCGATCGCCCTCGAGGAGCTCGGCGTCGGTCTTGAAGTCCGCGCAGCGGGGGCAGTAGAAGCCCTCGTAGGTGCCGGAGTAGACGTGGCCCTTGTCGTACACGCGCCCGAGCACCTCCTGGACCGCCGCCACGTGCTCGGGGTCGGACGTGCGGATGAAGAAGTCGCTCGTGGCGTCGACGCGGCGCACGAGATCGCGGAAGCGCTCCGAGTTCCGGTCGGCGAGCTCGCGAGGGGTGACGCCGAGCCGCTCCGCCACCTGCGCGACGGGCTCTCCGTGCTCGTCGGTCCCCGTCAGGAAGAAGACGTCCTCTCCTCGCTGTCGCATGTGCCGGGCCAGGACGTCGGTCGCGATCGTCGAGTACGCATGGCCGAGGTGAGGCTCGGCGTTGACGTAGTAGATCGGCGTCGTGACGTAGTAGGGCACGCCGCGTCGATGCTAGTCCGGCGCACCCGCCCGACCGTGTCTCCGTGCGCGCTCGCGGCGGCTCCTCCGACCGCCGCCGACCGCGTCCGCGGAAGGCCGGGGCGCCGACCGGCGGCCGCGTCCCGGCCCTGCGGCCCCTGGGGGTCCGAGGACCCGCCGGCGACCTTGTCGCCCTCGGCGGTGCGCCCCTCGACGGAGCGCCCCGTCCGGCCGCGACCCAGCCGCCACGTGAGGGCGAGGAGCGCGAGCAGGATGACTGCGAGGCACGTCGCCCACCAGCCGAGCCCCGGGCCGGTGCCCTCGCTCGGCGCCGGGGCGAAGGGACGCTCGACCGCCGCCACGGCCTCCTCCTGCGCCGGCGCACCCTCCGCAGCAGGGCGGGCCCGGGGCCCCGAGC
>JACCTJ010000039.1 GCA_013812485.1 Thermoleophilaceae bacterium | reverse complement strand
CGCCTCGACGACCCGCCGACCGAGATGGCGTTCTCGCTGCTCACCGCGTACGCGGCCTACATCCCCGCCGAGGAGATCGGAGCCTCCGGGGTGATCGCCGCCGTGACCGTGGGCGTCTACCTCGGCTGGCGGACGCCGCTGCTGGTGACCCCCTCCACGCGCCTTCAGCTCTATTCGGTATGGGAGATGCTCCAGTTCATGCTCAACGCGGTGCTGTTCGTGCTCGTCGGCCTGCAGCTGCCGGGCATCCTCGAGAACCTCGACGGGGCCTCACCACTCACTCTCCTCGGGCAGGCGGCGCTCGTCAGCGCGTCGGTGATCCTGCTGCGGATCGGCTGGGTGTTCATCGCCATGTCGGTACCGGGAGGGGCCCAGGACTGCCTCTGCGGGCGCGGCGACGGGCGCCCCCCGCGGTCCCACGTCGCCATCGTCGCCTGGTCGGGGATGCGGGGGGCCGTGGCGCTCGCCGCGGCTCTGGCCATACCACTCACCGTGGTGGGCGGCGACCCGTTCCCCAGTCGCGATCTCGTCATCTTCCTCGCCTTCTCGACGATCCTCGTCACGCTCGTGGCGCAGGGCGTGACGCTGCCGTGGCTCATCCGAGCGCTCGGCGTGGAGCCCGACCAGAGCGACGAGGAGGAGGAGCTCGCCGCCCGAGTGCGTGCCGCGGACGCCGCTCTGGAGCGGATCGATCAGCTCGACGGAGCGGACTGGACCTTCGACGACACGCTCGAGCGCGTGCGCGGGATGTTCGACTACCGCCGCCGGCGCTTCGCCGCGCAGGTGGACGGCAACGGCCACGAGGCCTACGAGCAGCGCTCCTCGCAGTACGTGCGCGTCATGCGCGAGGCGATCGGCGCCCAGCGGGCGGCCCTGCTCGACCTCCGCGACGAGGGACGGATCGGCGACGAGGTCATGCGAAGGGTCGAGCGCGAGCTCGACCTCGAGGAGTCGCGCCTCGGCGCCTGAACCTGGCGCGACGGCGTGTTCGGCGGGCGCCCGCCGCGGGAAGGGTACGGAGGCGGGCCGCCCGGCCCGTGAGCCACGAGCCAGAACCAGGAGGACCATGCAGCGCATCAAGCTCGGCCGCAGCGACCTCGACGTGTCCCGCATCTGCTTCGGTACGTGGCAGCTCAGCGGTGACTGGGGCTCGCTCGACGAGCAGGAGAACGTGGCGGCCATGCAGCGGGCGCTCGAGCTCGGCGTCAACTTCTTCGACACCGCCCAGGCCTACGGCTTCGGCACATCCGAGCAGCTCGTGCACAAGGCGCTCGGCGACGAGCTGCGCTCGCGCCGCGACGAGATCGTGCTCGCCACCAAGGGCGGGCTGCGCATGACCGACGACGGACTCGAGCGCGACTCGAGCCCCGACTGGCTGCGCCGTGGCGTCGAGGACAGCCTCGGCTACCTCGGCGTCGACCACATCGACCTCTACCAGCTCCACTGGCCCGATCCCCACACTCCGGCAGAGGAGACCGCCGGGGCGCTCTTCGAGCTCGTGCAAGAGGGCAAGATCCGCCATGTCGGGGTCTCGAACTTCGCCGTCGAGGAGATGCGCGGGCTGGAGGGCGGGATCGCCGTCGAGTCGCTCCAGCCCCCCTACCATCTGTTCCGTCGCGACATCGAGCAGGACGTCCTGCCCTACTGCCGCGAGCACGACATCGGCCTGCTCGTCTACGGGCCGCTCGCGCACGGGCTGCTGTCGGGCAGGTTCGACCGCGACACCCAGCTCGACGACGACGACTGGCGCGCCTCGAGCGAGCTCTTCCAGGGCGAGAACTTCGAGCGCAACCTCGAGGTCGTCGAGGATCTCGGCCGCTTCGCGCAGGAGTGCGGCCACACGGTTGCGCAACTCGCCGTGGCCTGGGCGCTGGCCCAGCCCGGCGTCCACGTGGCCATCGTGGGAGCCCGCCGGCCCGACCACATCGAGGGCACCGCCCCGGCCGCCGACATCCAGCTCTCCGACGAGGACCTCGAGCGCATCGAGTCGATCATGGAGGGTGCGGTCTCGGTGGCCGGGCCGACCCCGGAGGGCTGAGCGGGATGGCCTCCGATCAAACCGAAGGCGCGCCGGTCCTCCTCATCACGGGCGCCAGCACGGGCATCGGCGCGGCCACGGCCCGCCATGCCGTCGAGGCCGGCTGGCGCGTAGTCCTCGGCGCCCGTTCGGAGGACCGCCTCTCCGGGCTGGCGAATGAACTGGGCGGTGAAGAGCAAGCGCTCGCGCGCCAGTGCGACGTCACCCGCTTCGAGGATCAGGAGGCTCTGGTAGGCGCCGCCCGCGAGGGCTTCGGGCGCCTCGACGCCGTGTTCGCCAACGCTGGGATGGGTGCGGGCCGCGGGTTCCTCCAGGAGTCGGTCGAGCACTGGCGCACGATGGTGGAGACCAACGTGCTGGGCGTCGCCCTGACCATCCGTGCCGCCCTCCCCCACCTCCGCGACGCGGGCGCCGGACACTTTGTCATCACCGGGTCGGTGGCCGGCCGTCGCCCCCTGCCGGGCTCGCTCTACTCGGCGACCAAGTTCGCGGTCGGCGCCATGGCCGAGGGGCTGCGCCAGGAGATCCGCAACGACTTGCCCGAGACCGACATCCGGGTCACGCTGGTCAGCCCGGGGATGGTCGACACGCCGTTCTTCGATAACCGCCCGAAGAACGCGCTCGAGGACGCCGACGTCGCTCGCGCCGTCATGTACGCGCTGTCGCAGCCGCCGCACGTCGACGTGAACGAGGTCCTCCTGCGGCCGGTACGCCAAGCCGGCTGAGATCCGCGGCTCCGGGGGCCTCGGCGCCTGGCCATAAACCCGTCCGCGGCGTCCGTGGACCTCAGGCCGTCGCCCGGACCGTGTCCACCCCGTCGAAGCCGAGGTAGTTGCGCAGCGCCTCCGTGAGGTCGAAGTCGCGGCCGCGAACGTAGGGCCCGCGGTCGACGACCGGCACGGTCCTGTAGCGGCCGTTGTAGCGGATCGTCACGATGTAGCCGCAGGGCAGCGACCGGTGGGCGACCCCCATCAGCCGGCTCGTGAAGGTCTGTCCGCACGCGGTGCGGTTGCCGTAGAAGCCCGGGCCGTACCAGGAGGCCACGCGCTTGCGGTAGACGTAGAGCGTGCGGATACCGCTCGGGCTCTCCGTCGATGCCGGATTGGTGCGGCGCACGCGTACGTAGCGGTGTCCGGCATACCCCGGCTTCCAGGTCATCGAGAACTGGCCGTTCTCGTCGGTGATGTCGCGGTCGACCTCGACCCAACGTCCCCTGCTGTAGGCCTCGAGCACGACCTCGCGACCGGGACGCTGCGACGGCACGACGCCTCTGACGGTCGCCGTGCGCCCGAGGTAGATCTGACGGTTGTCGCGGGAGTCGAGGTCGATCGGCTCGCCGCCCGACGCCGAGATCCTTACCTCGTCGCCCTCGCCGAGGTC
>JACCTJ010000023.1 GCA_013812485.1 Thermoleophilaceae bacterium | reverse complement strand
ATCCAGTACATCGTCACCACCTTCTTCTTCTTCATCCTCGGTGGCCTCGCGGCGATGGCGGTGCGCGCCGAGCTTGCCCAGCCTGGAACCCAGGTCGTCGATCCGGGCTTCTACAACGGCCTCTTCTCGACGCACGCGGCGTTCATGATCTTCCTCTTCATCATCCCCATCTTCGCGGGGATCGCGAACTACATCCTGCCGCTGATGATCGGCGCGCCGGACATGGCCTTCCCGCGCCTCAACGCCCTGTCCTACTGGATGCTTCCAGCCGCGGGCGTGATGATGGTCGTGTCGTTCTTCGCTCCCGGCGGCGCCTTCGCGACCGGCTGGACGGCCTACGCGCCGCTCTCGACCGACACCCCGCTCGGGCAGAACTTCTTCACGATCGGCGTCCAGTTCGCGGGGGCCTCGTCGATCGCCACCGCGCTGAACTTCCTGGTGACGATCATCACCATGCGCGCCCCGGGCCTGACCTTCTTCCGGATGCCCCTGCTCGTCTGGGCGAACTTCACGACGTCGCTGCTGGTCGTGATCGCCACGCCGTTCATCGCCGGCTCGCAGTTCTTCGTGCTGCTCGACCGAGCGTTTGGGTTGAACTTCTTCAACGTGGATTCCGGCGGGGACGCCCTCATGTACCAACACGTCTTCTGGTTCTACTCCCACCCAGCGGTCTACATCATGATGCTGCCCGGGTTCGGGATCGTCAGTGAGGTGGTCTCCTCACACGCGCGCAAGCCTATCTTCGGCTACCGGATGATGGCGTTCTCGCTCATGGCCATCGTGCTGCTCGGCTTCACGGTCTGGGCCCACCACATGTTCGTCTCGGGCATGGCGTCGTGGCTGCGCGTACCGATGATGATCACGACGATGCTGATCGCCGTGCCCACCGGGATCAAGATCTTCTCGTGGCTCGCGACCCTCTGGCGGGGCGTCATCCACCTGCGAACGCCGCTGCTCTTCGCGCTCGGCTTCATCACCATGTTCACCCTCGGTGGCATCAGCGGAATCATGCTCGCGATCATCCCCGTCGTGGTCCACGTCTCCGACACCTACTTCGTAGTGGCGCACATCCACTACGTGCTCTTCGGTGGCAGCGTTTTCACGATCTTCGCTGGGATCTACCACTGGTTTCCGAAGATGACCGGCAAGATGTACAACGAGGCCCTCGGCAAGATCCACTTCTGGCTGTCGTTCGTGTTCTTCAACCTGACCTTCGGGCCCATGCACCTCGTCGGCATCGACGGCATGCCGCGCCGGGTCGCCGACTATGCCGAGCAGTTCGCCACCCTCAACGCGATCATCTCGGTCTCGGCCTTCCTCTTCGGCCTCTCGTTCCTCGTCTTCCTGGTCAACATGATCATGAGCTGGCGCTCGGGGCCGAAGGCCGAGGGCAACCCGTGGAGGGCGCACACGCTCGAGTGGCAGGTGTCCTCGCCGCCGCCGATCTTCAACTTCGACCGTATCCCCACGGTGGTCGGCGGGCCGTACGAGTACGGCGTCCCGGGTGCCGTGCACGGAACCTTCGACGAGCGTCCGGAGAAGATCGCCCCGCAGCGCGGTGAGCGCGTCGGAGCGGCGGCTCCGTGACCGACGAGCGGCCGCGACGCATACTCGTGGTGGCCAACGAGACCGTGGGAGGCTCGGCGTTGATCGAGGCCGTCCGTCGCCACGCCGACGACGGAAGCGAGTCGATCCGCGTGATCTGCCCGCAGAACCGCCCGAAGCACGGCAACGTGATCTACGAGGACGCGGTCTCCGCAGCAGCGGCCAACCGGCTCGAGCTCACCCTCAGCGACCTGCGCGAGGCGGGCGTCGAGGCCCGCGGCGAGATCGTCGACCCCGACCCCTACACGGCGATCCGGGACGCCCTCGAGGCCGAGGGCACCGACCTGGTGATCATCTCGACCCATCCGCAGACCCGTTCGGGGTGGCTCCAGCGGAGCCTGGTGAATCGCGTCGAGCGCGACTTGGGAGTCGAGGTCGAGCACGTCGTCGTCGATCTCGACCAAGACGCGCGCGAGGGCATCACCTCCACGCTCGTAGTGGCCAACCGTACGGCCGGCGGCGAGAGCCTGCTCAACGCCCTGAAGAGCAAGACCACCGAGGGGCGCCACCGGTTCATCCTCGTCTGCCCTCAGAACGACGAGCGCCGCGAGCTCGCGGAGGAGCGGCTCGCCCAAACGCTCGAGGTGATGCGTGAGGCGGGTTTCGAGGCGATCGGCCAGACCATGGGCCCTGACCCCTTCGTCGCGGTACAGAACGCGCTCCAGTACTACCCCGTCGACGAGATCGTCATCTCCACCTTCGAGGAGACGCGCTCGGGATGGCTAGGCACCGACCTCATCGAGCGGGTGCGCTCGGCGACGGCCAAGCCGGTGGAGCACATCGTGGCCGAGACGGCCGCGCGCGAAGAGCCGTCGGTCTAGATGGAGTCCGCCGCCATACCCGCCGCCGGCGCCGCGCACGAGCCCGAACACGAGCATCACGGCCCCCCGGAGGCCAATCGCTCCTCGCGCGTGGAGCCGCAGTTCCTCGGGATGCTGCTGTTCATCATCTCCGAGATCATGCTCTTCCTGGCCTTCTTCACGGCCTACTTCTTCATCCGCGTAGTCCTCGACGCGCCCTGGCCCGCGGAGGGCGAGAAGCTGCCGATCGAGACCGGAATCGCCAACAGCTTCATCCTCTTCTCCTCGAGCGGGACGATGCACTGGGCCCTGGAGTCGGCGCGCCGGGGCAATCGCCTCGGGCTCAAGCTCGGCCTCCTGACCACGTTCCTGCTCGGGACGACCTTCCTGGCCGTGCAGATCAACGAGTACGTGTTCCTGAGCTTCGCTCCGGCCGACAACGCGCAGGGGACCATCTTCTACGGCCTGACCGGGCTGCACGGCACGCACGTGCTCGTCGGGCTGTTGCTGCTCGCCTTCGCGACCGTTCGCGCCTTTCGCGGCCACTACTCGCCCGACGAGCATCGCGGCGTAGAGGTGCCGGGCATCTACTGGCACTTCGTCGACGTAATGTGGATCTTCGTGTTCGGCTCGCTCTACCTGCTGTCGTCGCAGGGGTTGCTGTAGCGGCCTACTACTCGCTCCCCTTCAGGTCTTCCACGTAACGCACGGGCAGACCGCTCGCGGCGCGGGCCTTGCTGGCGAGGTCGAGCTTCAGGCCGCGCGAGACCGGTCCCGATCGCCCGGAGATGATGATCTCGTCGAAGTGCCCGAGATTGGTCGCGTCCTCGATCGAGGCGAGCGGCTCGGCGTCGCCGACGTTCCC
>JACCTJ010000363.1 GCA_013812485.1 Thermoleophilaceae bacterium | reverse complement strand
GGCGAGGGCCAATACGGTGGCGCTCGACGGCGAGCGGCGCCGGGCGAGCACGGCGTGGACGCGCGCCGCCGCGACGGCCGCGAGCAGCGAGATCGCCATCATCGCGAAGTAGAGTTCCGTGCGGGCGGCGATGGTGTCGGCCTCGCCCACGGCCGGCGGGTTGGCCGGGTACTTGACGAACGGGACGAGGAAGACGACGACGAACGCGGCTGCGGCCAGCCAGAGCGCCGTTCTCGCGGGACCCGCACGTCCGACGCGCCCGTACACGGCCGCGAAGCCGAGCGCGAACAGGCCACCGAGCGCGAGTCCGTACACGCTCGCGGCGGTCAGCAGCCCGACGCCGCGCTGAAGCCCGCGCGCCACGAGCTCCGGGTCCCCGGGCGCGCCGGCAGGGCTCTGCGACTCCTCGAAGGCGATCGCCTCCTCGACCGGCGGCTCGCCGACGAGCTCGGCGAATCCCGTCGCCACCAGGCCGCCGCACACGCCGGCGAGCAGCCCGCAGATGAGCAGGGCCCTGAGCACGAGGTCGCCCGCGCCCTAGTGGCAGGGAAATCCGAGCAGGTGCCTCCCGTCGTGCACCCACTCGTGGAGCACCTGCCCGGGCACGACCGACGTTGCGCCCTGCTCGACGCCGACGAGGTAGAGGAGCAGCGTCAGCGCGAGGGCGAGGAGTGCCCAGGGCCACACCTCGCGAACCTCGATAGCGGGCGGGCGTATCGGCTCGGACAGCGGCGAAGGCGCGGCGGCGGTATCGGACATCGTGAACCTCCTCGGGATGGCGCGTCCCGTCGGCGTGGCAGCGATGGGTCGAGTGTCCTGGCTCCCGGATCACCGCCGAGCTCCGACCTTCCCACCCCGCGGGGCAGTGGTCATTCCTGGGCACGGCTACCGGTCACAGTGGCGCGACCACGCCGGACTCGCACCGGCTTCCTCGCGACCATCGCTCTGGTTGGCGCGGGAGTCTAACTCCCGGCGCGCCGGCGTGCACTCCGCGCGGACTCGCACTTGCTCCGCGCCCGAGGCGTCGCTGCGGTTGCTTCAATGGGCTTCGCCTCATGTCTGCGCCTGCAAGCCATGTCCGGCCAGAACGGGAGGCAAACGAATGAAGCTTCGTCTCGCTCGTCATCGAAGTCGCCATGGCGGGTCGCAGGCCGCAAGGCGCTGCGCCGCGCGCCTCCTCCTCGTGGGGCTCGCCGTCTCCCTGGTCTTAGCGGTCGGCTGCGGACCAGGTCCCGCTCGAGCAGGGTCAGGTGAAGTCGAGCTGCGTGTGACGAGCGGCTTCGGCCAGAGGGTCATCTACGCCGCCGAGCGCGAGCGGGTCAGTCCAGGCGAGACAGTGCTGAGCTGGCTGCAGTCGCAGCGGCGGGTCGAAACCGGGCCGGGAGACCGTTCCGTGCGGTCGATCGACGGCATCGAGGCCGATGACCGTCTCGGGCGCTGGAGCTGGTCCTACTTCGTCAACGGCCTCGAGGGGGACCCGGGCGCAGCCGACCGCCGCCTGCCGCCTGGCGCCGCCGTGCAGTGGGACTACCGACGCCGAGACTCCGCCCCGAGCGTGCCCGCCATCGTCGGCGCGTATCCCGAGCCGATGCTGAGTGGCTCGGAGGGCAAGCGCCTGCCGGTGCGCATGGAATGCGCCAACGATCGCAGTCGGGCCTGTCGAGAGGTTAGGCGCCGACTGGGCGCCAGCGGGGTGATAGCTTCGGTGGGCCCGTTCGGGGATCCTGCAGGCGAGAACACCATCCGGGTCGTGGTGGCGCCGTGGTCGCTCGCGCGGCGTGTACGGGCGGCCACCTCGCTCGACGAGGGACCCCGGGCGAGCGGGGTCTTCGCGCGCTTTCGGGAGGAGGGCGCAACGCTCGAGCTGCTCGATTCCGCCGGCCGCCCCGCCCACATCGCGCCTCCGGGCACAGGGCTGGTCGCGGCCACGGCGCTCGAGGGCGAGCAACGCGTCTGGCTGGTCACAGGCGTCGACGAGGCGGGCGTCGAGCGCGCCGCCGCGGCGCTCGAGGGCCAGACCCTGCGCGACCGGTATGCGGTGGCGGCGCTACCCGACGGTGCCTTGGCGCTGCCGCTGGGCGGGGCCGAGCCGCGCTGAGCCATCGGCCCGTGACGAGGGCTTAAGCTCCAGCCGTGATCGCCCGCCACGACGCCCTCGCCGCCCTCGAGGCCGAGCGCTTCGACGTCGTCGTCATCGGCGGGGGAATCACGGGCGCGGGCGTCGCCCTCGACGCGGCCTCGCGCGGCTACAGCGTCGCCCTCGTCGAGCGGGCCGACTACGCCTCGGGAACCTCGAGCCGGTCCTCGAAGCTCGTCCACGGCGGTCTGCGCTACCTCCAGAGCTTCGACCTCGGCCTCGTGCGCGAGGCCCTGGTCGAGCGCGCGATCATGGTCAGGCTCGCTCCCCACCTGGTCAAGCCGCTGCCCATGCTCGTCACCGCCTTCGACGGCAAGCACCCCGACCGGCTGGTGGGCGTCGCGCTCAACATGTACGACGTCATGGCCAGCGAGCGGCTGCGCCGGCGCCCCGAGCGACGCTTCCGCTACGGCTACCGCGCGGGCGAGGACTGGAGCCCGGACCGCCACCGGATCGTCGACGCCGATGAGGTGATCGAGCACCTGCCGGCGCTCGCCTCGCGCCGGCCGACCTCGGCCTACCTGTTCTACGACTGCCAGACCGACGACGTCCGCCTGACTCTGACCGTGCTCGCCGAGGCCGAGCGCTTCGGCGCGGTCTGCGCCAACCGCTGCGAGGTCCGCGAGCTGATCGAGGAGGGCGGGCGCGCCGCCGGCGTGCGCTGCGTCGACCGGGTGAGCGGTCGGACGCTCGACGTGCGCGCCACGAGCGTGGTCAACGCGACCGGCGTGTGGGCGGATCGCATCCGGCCCGAGGAGATCCACGCCGAGGCCGAGGTGCCGCACATCCGGCCCAGCCGCGGCACCCACATCATCGTCTCGGAGGACGACATCCCCCTGCGCTCGGGGGCGGTCGTTCCCGCCGCAGGAGGACGGACGATCTTCGCGCTGCCGTGGCTCGGGCGTACGCTCGTCGGCACGACCGACAAGGACTACTCGGGCGAGCTCGACCACATCCGCCCCGACGGCGACGACATCGCCTACCTGCTCGAGGCCTGCAACGCCTTCTTCGGGACCGAGCTCGCGCCCGCCGACGTGCTCGGCGCCTTTGCCGGCGTGCGGCCGCTGGTGTCGACCGGCGACACCAAGCGCTCGGTCGACATCTCGCGCAAGGCCGAGCTCTTCGAGACGAGCTCGGGCCTGATCACCATCACCGGCGGCAAGCTGACGACCTGGCGGCGGATGGCCAAGCAGGTCGTCGACCGGCTCGTGCTCCGCGACGGCCTCCAGGCGCCGTGTCGCACCGAGGACATCCCGCTCGGCCTTCCGGTCGAGGCGGGCTCGCTGCCCGAGGCGCCGGGCGTCGACGAGAACAGCCGCCAGCTGCTGGCCGATCGCTACGGCCACGATGCCGGCGGGGTTCTCGTGCTCGCGGGAGAGGACCAGGCGCTCGCTTCTCGGATCGTCCCCGGCCTGCCCGACCTGCTCGCCGAAGCGCGCTTCGCCGCCCGCCGCGAGCAGGCCCTCACGGTCGGCGACGTGCTCCTGCGCCGCACCCGTCTCGGGCTGCTCGACTCGCGGGCGCTGGCGGCGCCCGGGGCCGAGGCGCCGCGTGCGGTCGCGCTCGCGCTGGCGGACGAGCTTGGCTGGGAGGAGGATCGCGTGGAGCGCGAGGTGGCTGCCTGGCGCGAGGAGGCCGAGGCGGAGGGGGTCGCCGACGCTGGCGGCGACACGGCCCCCCCAGTGGGGGTAAGTCCGTCGCCTGAGGAGCTCGCCCCCGCCGGGGCCCTTCCGCCCGCGCCCGAGCAGGCCCCCGCGCGGTGACGAGCCTCCGCCTCGGCGAGCGCGAGCTCGCCCTAGATCACGCCGGCCCGCTCCTGATGGGGATCGTCAACGCCAGCCCCGAGTCGTTCTCCGACGGCGGCCTCCGGCCCGACGCCGACGCTCAGGTCGCCCACGGCCTGCGCCTGCGCGAGGAGGGCGCGGCGATCGTCGACGTGGGCGGCGAGTCCGGCGTGACCAGCCGTCCGCCGATTGAGGCGGCCGAGGAGCTCCGCCGGGTCGTGCCCGTCGTCGAGCGGCTCTCGGACGCCGGGGCAACCGTCTCGATCGACACCTGGAAGGCGCCGGTCGCGCGTGCCGCCCTCGACGCGGGCGCGGCGATGGTCAACGACCCGAGCGGCGGCCACGATCCCGAGCTGATCCTCGTCTGCGCGGAGCACGACGCGGGGCTCGTCCTCACCCACACCCGCGCCGCACCGAAGGTGAAGGCCTTCCCGGCCTACGACGACGTCGTGGCCGACGTCCTCGCCTTCTTGACCGAGCGACTCGCGATGGCCGTGAAGCGCGGCGTGTCGAGCGACCGGATCGTCGTCGACCCGGGCGTCGACCTGGCGAAGACGCCAGCCCAGAGCGTGGAGATCCTGCGCCGCCTCGAGGAGATGCAAACCCTCGATCGCCCGATCCTGCTCGCTCCCTCGCGCAAGGACTTTGTCGGGGCACTGACGGGCCGCGCCCCCGCCGCGCGCCTGGCCGGCACCCTCGCCGCCGTGGATCGCGGAGCCTCGGCCGGCGCGGCGATCGTGCGCGTACACGACGTCGCCGCGACCGCCGACTTTCTCTCCGTCCGCGCCGCCCTGCGCGGCGAGACCGTGCTCGAGCCCGGGCTCGAGCTCGCCGAGCGCCTGCGCCGGGAGCGGGCCGCGGCCTGAGCCCGAGCCTCTTGGAGGACAACAAACGCGCCGGACGAGTGTTCTAGGCCACTTGCGGCCGCGCTCAAGTGACAGAACACCACCGCCGATAGCTCACGGGTCAGGGAAACGTCGGCCGTCGTGCGGCCTGGAGGCCCCAAGAATGAAGCGAACGCTCGTGTCCATCGCCTTGTCCGTCGTGCTCGTGCTCGCGGCCGGAGGCGGAACCGCCTTCGCCGGCACGGAGTACGACTACCTGCTCGCGCCCACGTCGGTGTGCCCGAACCAGATGAACCTGGCCGCGTCGGTCGCCGCTCAGGAGCAGGCGATGCTCTGCATGCTCAACTACGTGCGCTCGAAGAAGCGCCTTCCGGTCCTCGCGACGCGCTCGCTCCTTCAGGATTCCTCCAACCTGAAGTCTCTCGACATCCTCCGCTGCGCGGACTTCAGGCACCAGGCCTGCGGGCGCGAGACCTTCTACCACACCAAGCGCGTGGGTTACGCGCAAGGCTGCTGGGGCGCCGGAGAGAATATCGCCTGGGGCTCCGGGACGCGCGGGTCCGCCCGCTCCATCATGCGCGCGTGGCTCTACTCGACCGGTCACCGCGAGAACATCTTCAAGTCGAGCTTCCGCGACAAGGGCGTCGGCCTCGTCAAGGGTCGCTTCGCCGGCTACTCGAACGCTCAGGTCTGGACCAACCAGTTCGGCTACCGCTGCTGAGCGGCCCGTCACACGGGCGGGCTCCGGGGCGTGTGACATCATCGCCCCGGCCATGAAGCTCTTCATCGACACCGGCTCGGTCGCGGAGGTCGAGGAGCTCGCCTCCTGGGGCGTGCTCTCCGGCGCGACCACCAACCCTTCGCTGCTGGCCAAGGAACAGGGCGATCCCGGCGACATCGTGCGCCGGATCTGCGAGCTCGTGGGCGGCCCGGTCTCGGCCGAGGTCGTCTCCGACCGCTCAGAGGGGATGGTCGAGGAGGGGCGGGCGCTCGCCGGCCTCCACCATCACGTCGTCGTCAAGGTGCCCTTCTCCCAGGCGGGGCTCGCGGCCACGCGCGAGCTCACCGACGCCGGGCACCGGGTCAACATGACGCTCGTGTTCTCGGCGAGCCAGGCCCTGCTCGCGGCTGAGGCCGGTGCCACCTACATCTCCTGCTTCATGGGCCGCCTCGACGACATCGCGATCGACTCGGGCGCCGTGGTCGGCGAGATCGTCGCCGCGCTGCGCCCCGCCGGCGTCACCTCGCAGGTGCTGGCCGCCTCGCTGCGCCATCCCATGCACGCCGTGATCGCCGCGCGGCTCGGCTGCGAGGTCGCCACCGTTCCCGGCAAGGTGCTGCGCCAGATGCTCGAACATCCGCTCACAGCGGCGGGGATCGAGCGCTTCGGAGACGACTGGCGCGCGCGTCCGGAGTTCGGCACCTGGCTCGAAGGGCTGGTCGAGAGCTCGAAGGTGGCGCCCTCGTGAGCGCTCGCGGGGCCTAGATGGCCGTCCTCGACCGAGACGAGCTCGAGCGCAGCCCGCTCGCCGACCTGCACGCCATCGCCGCCGAGCTCGGCGTCGAGGGCTTCCGCCGGCTGCGCCGGGAGGACCTGGTCACGGCGATCGTCGAGCACGCGGGGGGTGGCGAGGCACCCGCGGAGAAGTCCGGGCGCGACGCGGCGAGGCCGAGCGAGGACGCCGGGCGTCGCGGGCGGACCGGGGGCGGGCGCGGAGGACGGCGCCCCGCCGAAGCCGAGAAGCCGGACCAGGAGGGGCGCCCGGCGCGGCGCCGAGGCGGTCGCGGACGGGCGGAGCGGCCCGAGCGCGAGCCCGCCGCGCGGCCGAGTCCGCGCCCCGACAAGGAGACCGAGCCGACCGACGACGACGCCGAGGCCGAGACCGAGCCCCGCACGGGCGTCCTCGACATCCTGCCCAACGGGAGCGGCTTCCTGCGCGGAGACACGCTGGCGCCCGACCGCGGCGACGTTCACGTCTCGCCGGCGCAGATCCGTCGCTGCGAGCTGCGTCCCGGCGACATGGTCGCCGGCCCGGTCAGAGCGCCGCGGCGCTCGGAGCGCCATCCCTCGCTCGTGCACGTCGAGACCGTGAATGGCGCCCCCGCCGAGCCACCGCCCGAGCGCCCGCCCTTCGGGGAGCCAACCCCGGCCTACGCAATCGAGCGGCTCGCGGCGCCGGACGAGCTCGCCGCGGTTCCGTTCGGAAAGGGCTCGCGCGTGGCCGTCGTCGACCCGCCGGGCGCCGAGGCCGGCGCGCTGCTCCGGCGCATGGTCGCCACGTTGCGCGAGTCCCATCCCGAGCTCGCCGTGGTCGTCGCTCTGGCGGGCGGACGGCCGGAGGACGCGGCGCAGTGGCGCCAGGACGGTGAGCTCGCAGTGGTCGGCGGCGGTGCCGACGGCTCGATCGACGAGCACTCGCAGGCGGCCGAGCTCGCCCTCGAGCGGACCAAGCGCCTCGTCGAGGGCGGCGCCCACGCGGTGGTCGTCGTCGACTCGCTTGAGGCGATCGCGCCTGATGCCGCACGTCGCATCTTCGCCGCCGCCCGACGCCACGACGGCGCCGGCTCGCTCACGGTGATCGGCACGCTCGCGGTCAGCGACGAGCTCGCGCGTCTCGCCACCACCAGGATCGTGCTCGAGCCCGGCACCGGCTCGCGCGGCGACGAGCCGCCGGCGGTCTCGCCGGCCTCCAGCACCGTGCGCGCGGACCTGCTCGGCGGCTAGCGCTCGAATTCCTTTCCGCTCGTTCGCGTTTTCGCGGACGAGCGCTCACCCGCCTCGAAGTGCAGCGTGCCGGCGAGCACGAGAGCGCTCCGCAGAGCTTGCGGGTCAGCCCCGTCCGGCCGGGAAGGCTTGGTCGCCATGCGCAACAACTGAGGCTCCCGCCGAGCTGCGGACGGCCGCGCGTTCGGACATACTCGCCCTGGTGGACGACCGACCCTCGATCGACGGCTCGGCGGCGCGGCGCATCCTCCTGATCGGCCACGACGAGCTCACCGCGGTGACGCAGCGCGCCCTGGAGTCCGCCGGGGCGTACGTCCGGCACCTTCGCGACCCGCACGACAGGGCCATTCGCAAGGCGCTCCAGGAGGAGGTCGACGCCGTCGTCGTGATCTCGAGGGACGACCACGTCTCGCTGCGGATCGCACTGGTCGTGGGGGGCGTGCGTCCGGGCGTGGCCCTGATCGTCACGGTGTTCGACCGCGACGTGTCCAAGCAGCTCGAGCGCGCGGTTGAGAACGTCCGCGTCATGTCGATGGCGGACATCGTCGTCCCGACGTTCGCAGGGCCCTGCTTCGATGACCGTCTGCTGTCGGTCGTGCGCACGCCGACCGGCTTCGAGGGCGTGCAGGCCGATGACGGCGGCCCGCGGCTCGTGCCGATCGAGCCACACGTGCAGCACCCGGGCCGGCGCCTCCTGGCGGCCGTCGGCTCGCTCCTGCGGCCCTACGAGGTGAGCGCCCGGATTCTGATGGCGGGCCTGCTGGGCTTCCATGTGATCCTCCTCTTGGACACGGCCGTGCTGGCAACAGCGCTCGACATGGGGATCGTGGAAGCCTTCTACGCGGCGGCGAAGACGATCGTCACGGTTGGCCCCAGCCCGCTCGTCGACGAGGGCCCCGGCTGGTTGAAGCTGTTCTCGGCCGGGGCGATGCTCACCGCGCTCGCCTTCACCGCGATCTTCACCGCGGGGGTCGTCGACCGCCTGCTCGATCGCCGTCTCACCGCCATGGCCGGCCCGCGGTCGGTCCCCCGCAGGGACCACGTGGTGGTGGTCGGGCTCGGCCAGGTCGGGCTGCGCCTCTGCCTGCTGCTGCGCGAGCTCCGGGTGCCGGTGGTGGCGATCGAGGCCAACCCCGACCACGACTACGTCCTGCGCGCCAAGCACTACGGGATACCGGTCCTGATCGGCCGCGGCACCAGCCGACACCTGCTCGAGCGGCTCTCGCTCCAGCGCGCGCGGGCGCTCGTAGCCACTACCTCCGACGAGGTCCAGAACATCGCGATCGCCGTGACCGCGCTCGGGCAGCGCGAGGACCTTCGCACGCTGTTGCGCGCTGGAACCGGCGAGGTGGTCAACGAGACGCGTTCGCTGTTCAGCATCGGGGTGGTGCGCGACGTCTACCGGATCGGCGGGACCCTGCTGGCTGCGGCGGCGCTCGGCTCGGACGTGAACAAGGCCTTCCTGCACGAAAAGACCGTCTACGTGGTCGGCCCCGACGGCCGGATCGTGCCCTTCGAGGGCGACCTGAGGGACACACCACGGCTGGAGTCGAGCTCCGGGGCCGGCGAGGCCTCCCCGGCGCCCGTCTCCGAGGGGTAGCTGCACCCGCTGTGGCGGCTGATAGAACCGCCCATGCCCGACGACCCAGTGCTGCTCATCACCGACGCCAGCAGTGGCATCGGCGCCGCCACCGCCGAGTCGGTACGGAGATCGAACTCGCCCTACCGTGCCGGGGGGAGATCGGTCGGACCGGCTCAGGCACGGGCCTTCTTGAGGCGCCGCTTGGGGATCTTCCGCGGGATGAGGAACCGGCGCTTACTCTCGCGTTCGGCCAGGCCCGCCTCGCACAGGCGCTTCAGAACGACCGGGCAACGTCGGCAGCGGGGCCGCGACCTACAGCACCGCTTCTTGGCTTTGACCGCCTCCGCCACCCTCTCAAATCTCATCGTCGTTGCTGTCACGACCCTCTTGGGGTGCTCTCCACATAGGTATACCTAACCCGGCGCCGACGCACCCGACCGAGATGAGAATGCGGGGATGAGCGAGACGCGGCGGCTCCGGCCGCCCCCTCTGCGCTCTCGGACGGCTGCGGCGGGCGGCTCTAGCGCACGCCGCCGGCCCGCGCGGACTCGGGCAGGGGCGTGAGGGCGCGCTCGATCTCGGCGCGCCGCGGCTCCAGGAACGGCGGCAGGGCGAGGCCCTCGCCGAGATGCTCGGCCGGCTCGTCGACCGCGAAGCCCGGCCCGAGCGTGGCCAGCTCGAAGAGCACGCCGCTCGGCTCGCGGAAGTAGACCGAACGGAAGTAGAAGCGGTCGATGACCGGCGTCGGCCCGAGCCCGGCCGCCTGCACGCGGGCCTGCCATGCCTCCTGCTCGTCGGGGTGCGTGGCCCACGCGACATGGTGGACGGTGCCCGCGCCGCCGAGCCCGGGACCGCTCGGCCGGTCGTAGTGGATGACCCCCCCGCGCGCCGCCCCGCGGGCCTCCCAGGCGTCTCCGTCCAGGGATCGCAGGCCGAGCACGTCCTCCAGCACGCCGCGTCCCGCGCCGGGGCGCGCGCCGAAGGCCCGCAC
>JACCTJ010000341.1 GCA_013812485.1 Thermoleophilaceae bacterium | reverse complement strand
ATTACTCCCGTGGACGAACGTTCGACGCGGACGACCGCTCACCTCGGTTTCCGTCGGTCGGTGGGGCGGGGCGGCGTTGAGCGCTCCGCCCTTTACTCGACGAGGCCCCCCGACCATCACTCCGGCTCGAGCGGACGCCGTCGAACTCGACCTCGACGCCCTCGGACAGCGGCGGGCCCTCCGACTCCTCGCCGTGGAGACGCAGATTCGGCGCCTCGACGCGAGCCCGAAGCGCGTACTCGCCGGCCTCGGGAAGCGAGAAGTTGTCGGCGTAGTGGAAGAACTCGGCGTAGTAGGGGCTGAGGCGCTTCTCGTCGACCCGCTCGCCCTGCTCGTCGAGGACCTCGAGCGTCACCGGGACGTTCGGCACGACGCGGCCGGTCGACGCCTCCCGCGGGATGATCTCGAGGTGATGGGTCTCGCCCTCGGCCGGCTCGCGGAAGCGAAGCTCGCCGCCGCGGCGCTCGAACCAGCCCTCGGCCGGCTCGACGATGTAGGACACCTGCCAGGGGCCCTTGATCTGGTCGCCGCCCTCGGCGCCGACCTCCTCCTCGATCGTCCGGTACTGGGTCGCCACCCCTTCGGGGACGGCCGGCGACCGGTCTGCGGCCTCGGTGCGAGTCGGCGCAGGAGCCGAGCATCGTGCGGATGAAGCGCTCTGCCTTGCCGTTGGTGCGCGGGCGGTAGGCGCGAGTGCGGATGTGGCGGATGCGCAGTGTCTTGCAGGCGAGCGCATGCACGGTTGAGCGGTAGGCCGAGCCGTTGTCGGTCATCAGGCGCTCGACCGTGATGCCGTGGGCTCGGTAGAAGTCGACGGCGCGGCGGAGGAAGGCGATCGCCGTTGTCGCCCGCTCGTCGCAGAGCACCTCGACGTAGGCCAGGCGGGTGGCGTCGTCGACGCAGACGTGGACGACTCCCAGCCGATCCCGCGGGCGTGCCCCGTGCGCTTGGCGGTCATCCGATGGCCGGCGCCGTCGCCGATCCTGACCAGCTTCTTGACGTCGATGTGGATCAGCTCGCCCGCTCGCAGGCGCTCGTAGCGGTTTGCCGGCTCTGGCGGCTCGAGGCGATGAGAGCTTGCCGAGGCCGATGCGGGCGAGGACCCCGGACACGGTCGAGAGCGCCATCTGAAGCCACTCGGCGATCTCGGGCCCGGTCATCCGCAGGCGCCGCAGCGCGGCGATCGTCTCGATCCGGCGCTCCCCGGGCCGGTTGGCGACTCTCTGCGGCGCCGAGCTGCGATCGGCGAGGCCGGCCTCGCCCTCTCGGCGGAAGCGATCAACCCACTTCGTCATCGACATCGAGGAGCTGAAGCCCGCCAGCGCCGGCGACACCCTCGCCCGATTCAAAAAGGTCAAGGCCCGAGACCTGACCGTGGCTACGCGCCAGTTCTCTTCGATGGTCAGCTCCGGGATGTCGCTCCTGCGCTCGCTCTACGTGCTCGAGGAGCAGGTAGAGAGCGAGCAGCTCAAGGAGGCGCTCGTCGACATCAGGGGCGATGTCGAGGCCGGCATCTCGCTCTCCGACGCGCTCGCCAAGCACCCACGGATCTTCAACGAGCTCTACACGGCGATGGTGGCCGCGGGCGAGACGGGCGGCATCCTCGACGAGACTCTCCACCGCGTGGCCGACCAGCTCGAGAAGGACGACGCCCTGCGCCGCCAGGTGCGCGCGGCGATGATGTATCCGGGCTCGTGGGCGGCTTCGCGCTCGTGGTGCTGCTCGCGCTGGTCGCCTTCATCGTGCCGGTCTTCGAGAAGGTGTTCGAGGATTTCGGGGGCGAGCTGCCGGCGATCACCAAGGTCTCGGTCGGCATGTCCCATCTCGTCACGGGGCGCTGGTACCTGCTGATCGGGGGCACGGTGCTCGGCATCTAGGCCTTCCCAAGTGGAAGAACAGCGAGCGCGGGCAGGTGCAGTGGGACCGGTTCAAGTTCAAGATCCCCATGAAGATCGGCGGCATCATCCAGAAGGTCGCGCTGGCGCGCTTCTCGCGTACCTACGCGGCGCTCGTCGGTGCGGGCGTGCCTATGCTGGAGGCCATCGAGATCACCGGGCGCACGTCGGGCAACAAGGTCGTCGAGCTGGCCATGCAGGCCGTGCACGACTCCGTGCGGCGCGGCGGAACGATCGCCGAGCCGATGCGGCTGGCGCCGCAGGCCTTCCCGCCGATGGTCGCCGTGGGCGAGGAGACCGGCGGGCTCGACCACATGCTGAGCAAGGTCGCCGACTTCTACGAGGACGAGGTCGCCGCCGCCGTCAAGGCGCTGACCTCGATTATCGAGCCCGTGATGATCGTGCTCGTCGGGGTCATCGTGGGGTTCATCGTGATCTCCATGTACATGCCGATGTTCAAGGTCTACGACCAGATCAAGTAGGCGCGGCGTGGACTGCGTGCGGAGGTGGCCGGCGTGCCTAGACTTGTGGTATGGCGGTGCGACAACTACGCGTGTGGAGATCGACAGCGAGTTGCTGGCGAGGTTGCGTGCGCGGCATCCAGCGAAGGATGACCGCGCGCTGATTGAGGATCTTGCCCGCGTCGACCTAGGGTTCAACGCATTGCGGACCGCGCAGCAGCGCAACGCCCTCGGTGAGCAGGACGCCACTGATCTCGCGGTCCACGCGGTTCACGACTCGCGTCGCGCCGCGGGGTGAGGCGTCTCGTTCTCGACGCCAGCGTGCTGCTAGCGGCGCCGGTTGGCGGAGGGTTCCCCTTCGCTGCTGGTTGAGGCAGCGAGATCGGGAGCGATCGAGATGATTGCCTGCGAGATCGGCGAGTTCGAGCGCGGGCTCCAGGGCCGGTACTTCCGCGACCGAGTCCGGGAGGAGGAGCGCGCGTTGCTCTCCGCGATGGTACGGGGGTATTGCCACGGTTTTTCGCGATCCCGAGTCTCCGCCGCGGGTGCTCCGCGACCCGGGGGACGACTACCTCGTGGCCCTCGCACGCGGACGCAATCGTGACCGGCGACCGCGACCTCCTCGATCACAAGGGGCTCGAACCGCCAGCGGTGACCGCTCACGAGGCGTGTGCATCGCTCGGCCTGCTCGACCGATAGCGAGGTCGCTTCCGCGTCAGGCCGCAGAACGACCTGGTCGCCAGCACCGTCGGTCGACAGGTCCCACGAGGTGGATTCATCCAGCACTCGGCCAGACGGACGCCAGAGTCGGCGGGACCGCCGCCGAAGCATTCCTCGGATCCGGACGGCGACTACCCGCTACGCAGGCTGCTCGCTCGAGTCGGGCCTCGGATAAGGTGAGCGCGTGCAGCATCGCGACGCGCGCGTCCTCTGATCTCCGTGCGCTCCGTGCTGGCCCGCCAAGACGCCCGGCGCGCCATTGTGGTCCTCAGCCTCCTTGCCGGAGTGTTCGCTCTTCGGGCGATCGTAGGCGACCCGGCGATCGGCGTCGGCTTCCTCTACGTGGTGCCCACGCTGCTCGCGGCGCTGTGGTTCGGACGCCTCGCCGGCCTCGCGGTCGGCGCGGTGGGGGCGGGCCTCTTCCTGATCGGGGCGCTCTTCCAGCCTCAGGACAATCTGGTCAGCGCCACGCTGCTCCGGCTCGTCGTCTTCTGCTCGGTCGGGTACGCCTTCGCGTTCCTGAGCAGACGGACACGAATCCTGAGCGGCCGCCTCAACGTCCAGCAGCGAGAGCTGGAGGAGCTGCGGGCGCTGCGTAGCGCGCTCGTCCCGCCGGAGGTGCCCGACCGGCCGGCCGTCGAGCTCGCGACCTGCTTCGTGCCCGCCCAGGAGCGGGTGGCCGGCGACTTCTTCGTCATCAACGAGGGACCGGAGGACGCGACGGTGGTCGTGGTCGGCGACGTGGTCGGCAAGGGCGTCGAGGCCGCTCGCCTTGCGGCCTTCGTCCGGGCGACCCTCGCCGCCTACGCCTCCTACAACGACGACCCCTGCCAGCTGCTCGAGCTCGCCAACGCCGCGCTGGTCGAACGGATCGGAACCTCGGAGAACTTCGTCACGGCGGCGTGCATCGTCTACCGCCCGGCCGACGGTTCGGTCTCGTGGGCCCTCGCCGGACATCCGCCGCCCATGCTGCTCGACGAGGGTAAGCGACTTAACGGGATCTCCCCGGGGCTCCCGCTCGGCCTCGCCGACCGCGTCGAGTGCAGCCGCGGCGAGCGCCGGCTCGACGCCGGAGACGGAGTCCTGCTGTTCACCGACGGCCTCGCGGAGGCCCGCCGCCCCTTTGCCGACATCGTCGCCGCGGGCAGGGCACGGGAGCGGCCGCTACCGGAACTGTTCGGCGACGCGCGAATTGCCGCGGTGCTGGTCGAGCACCACGGCGAGGGGCCGCGCGAGGTTCTGCGGGCGCTGAGGACCGCGGCCGAGCGCTTCACGGCCGGAGACGGCCTGGCCGACGATCTGTGCATGGTTGCGGTGAGGGCCAGGCAGAACGGCCCGTGAATCGGCGGGCGATGCCGTGTCGAGGCATCCCGTCCACTAGACGGATAGCCGACTCAAGGCGCAGGTGACGGCGCCGATAACTGGAGCATAAGCCAGACCACGGTGCTCAGGGCAAACCCGTCGTGAGGCGGGGACGCAAAGCTCAGGAGCTTATCGCTCGGGAAGGATCCCGAACGCGAGCCGGCCGAGTTGCCACCGTAGTCGCCGCGGAGCTGGCACAACGTAATCCGACTCCTTAGGAGGGGTTGTTTCATGCTTCAGATGCTCCGCAGGCGCATGTACCGTGAGGAGAAGGGCTTTACGCTCATCGAGCTCCGAAGCAGACGGTGCGGCGCACCCGCTTCGACTTCCGCATACTGATGATCGCCGGCCGGCGGCGCTGAGATCGACGATGGTTAGCGGGGCTGAGGGCGGGAGGGATCCCATGCGTGGGGCGACACCGATGGATGACCTGATCGAGCGTCTGCGAGACGCGATCGCTCGCGAGGGGTACGTGGTCGACACCCGGCTCGTTGCCGAGGCGTTGCTTAGACGACGAACCGATCTGGCCGTACTGGCTGCCTCCTCTGCCGTCGAGCGTCGCGCTGCGTCGCCTCCGGCGCATCAGGCGCATCAGGCGAGTGTTCGCCCTCGCAACAGGCAGTCATGCTTTGGTCCCCAAGCGTGACTCGGGTGGTCCCGGCAACGAGAGCCGGAGAGAGTCAGCTTTCTCTGCAGAGCGTGGGTCGAGTCGGTAAACGTGGCGTAGAAGCAGCCTGAGGCCGCCGTGAAGAGCACGGCCACCGCGGGCCCCCCAGAATCGTCGGTCACGACCAAGCGACTGACGAGAGGAGCACCACGATGGCCGAGGACCGCAGGATGACCGCTTCCCAGGTGGTCGACAAGCTGATGGCATCCGAGCACGCCGATGTGCTGCGCGAGTCGGTGGCGTGGGTGCTCGCCGAGCTCATGGAGGCCGAGGTCTCGACCCAGATCGGCGCGGAGCTCGGCGAGCGCGCCCCGGGCGAGCGCACGAGCCAGCGCAACGGCTACCGCCCGCGCAACTGGTCGACGCGCGCCGGTGAGGTCGAGCTCGCCATCCCGAGACTGCGCACCGGCAGCTACTTCCCGAGCTTCCTCGAGCCGCGCAAGCGATCGGAGCGGGCGCTCGTCGCCGTCGTGCAGGAGGCCTACGTCAACGGAGTGTCGACCCGCAAGGTCGACCGCCTCGTCGAGCAGCTCGGCGTCGCCGGCATGTCGAAGGATCAGGTCTCGCGGCTGTGCCAGGGCCTCGACGATCAGGTCGCGGCCTTCCGCGAGCGTCCGCTCGAGGGCCGCCACCCCTACCTTTGGCTCGACGCCAAGGTCGAGCGCGTGCCCGAGCCGGGGCGAGGCGGATCAGGGCCGCGTCGTTGGGGAAGATGCCGACGACGTCCGAGCCCCGGCCGATCTCGCGGTTGACGCGCTCGAGCGGGTTGGTCGAGCGCAGCTTCGACCCAGTGCTCGCGGGGGAAGGCGAAGAAGGCCAGGACGTCGGGCTCGGGCCTCCTCGAGCAGGCGGGCCACCTTCGGCGCCGGGTCCCCGAGGCGCTCCACCACCTCCGCCAGGCGCTCGGAAGCCTCGGCGCCCGAGGCGGCGGCGAAGACCTGGCGGATCGCCGTGGCGATCAACGGCTTGCTGGGCCTTTGCGACGTGGCCGAGCATGTCGCGCAGGAAGTGCACCGTGCAGCGCTGCCAGGGAACCCCGAGCACCTGGGCGATGGCGGCCTTGAGGCCCGGGTGGGCGTCTGAGAGCGTAGAGGCGCACTCCGGCCAGTCCCCGAGCGGCGCAGGCCACGCAGGAACTCGCGCCAGAAGCTCTCGGTCTCTGCCTCCCCGACGTCGAGGCCGATGACCTCGCGGCGTCCGGACTCGTGGACGGCGTAGGCGATCACCAGGCACTTCTGACGCACGCCACCGGAAGCCTGCTCGTCGAGCAGAACGACGAGTGGCTCGTCGGGCGCCGCTACCTGTCAGCGGAGTCGATCGGCCTCGTCCTCGAGGACGAGGCCGATCGCAAGGAGGAGGCCAACCGCTACGAGTGGCCCTGTCCGAGTCAAGTAGCGCTTCGTGGTGTGCACGAGTCGCGCGCGGCCGCCTCGGTCGATCACGATGGTGGAGGGACTACTCCGGAGCCGAGCGCTCGGCGCGCGGACGCCGCGCACGCGAAACGCGCGTTCAGCGCTCGCGGACTGCCGCGCGCATGATCTCGAGTGGCGCCGAGCGCCTCGTCCAGCGCTCAAAGCTGCGCGCGCCCTGGCGGACGAGCACCTCAAGGCCGTCGACGAGGCGAGCGCCCGTCCGCTCGCCCCAGGCCAGGACCGGCGTCACACCGGCCGCGTACACGAGGTCGACGACGACCGCGGGCGGCTCGAGACCTTCGAGGCCGAGCGCGGCGATCATCTCCTCCTCGCTGCGGTCGGGCTCGAGGCCGACCGACGTGGCGTTGACCACGATCTCCGCCGGTACGGGGCGAGCGACGTGGACGAGGCCGAGCTCGCGGGCGAGGTCGAGTGCTCGTTCGGGCGTGCGGTTCCAGACCGCGACCCGTTCGGCGCCCGCCTCGCGGAGCGCCCAGGCCACGGCCCGCCCCGCGCCTCCCGCCCCGAGCACGAGCGCGGTGCGCCCACGCGGCGAGCTGCCGAGCGCGTCGAGAAAGCCGCCGGCGTCGGTGTTCTCGGCCTCGATTGTCCCGTCGTCCCCGAAGGTCAGCGTGTTGGCGGCGCCGGCTCCGCGGGCGGCGTCGGTGGCGTGGTCGGCGAGCGCGAGGGCGGCGAGCTTGTGCGGGATGGTCACGTTCGCTCCGCGGTAGCCGGAGGCCGGCAGGGCCCGGACGGTCTCCTCGAACAACGCCGGCGCCACTGGGAGCTTGACGTAGAGCCAGTCGAGGCCGAGATCGGCGAACGCGGCGTTGTGCATGGCCGGCGAGCGGCTGTGGGCGACCGGATGGCCGAGGACGCCGGCGAGCGCGGGCACGGCCTCGACGCCCCAGCGGTCTAGCTGGGACAGTCGTCGGGCGACTGGCCTCCGCGCGCCGCGCGCTCGGCGTCGTAGGTCTGGCTGTCGCGGGTGAACTCGTCGATGGTGCGGGAGAACGCGTGCTCACCGCAGGTGTTCGGCTTCACCACGTAGAACAGGAAGTTGCTGCTGGTCGGCTTTGCGGCGGCGCGGATCGACTCGAGGCCGGGGTTGCCGATCGGGCCCGGCGGCAGACCGGCGTTGAGGCGGGTGTTGTAGGGCGAGTCGACGGCGAGCTGCGACTGGGTGAGCGGCCGGTCCCAGTTCTTGGTGGCGAAGCGGGTCGTGGCGTCGATGCCGAGTGGCTCACCCTTGCTCAGGCGGTTGTAGATGACCGAGGCGATCAGCGGTCGCTCGCGGTCGAGCTGCGCCTCGCGCTCGATCATCGACGCGATCACCAGCACTTCGTAGGGAGTGAGGTCCTTGCGCTTGGCCGCGCTCAGGTCGACCCGGCCGAACTCGCGCTTGAAGGCGTCGAGCTGCCGGGCCACGAGGTCGCGGGCGGAGGCGCCGCGGGCAAGCTCATAGGTCGACGGGTAGAGGAAGCCCTCGAGGCTGTCCGCGCTCTTGGCGGCGTAGTCGCTCGGATCGAGGCCCGGCGCGCGGGCGCTGGCCCTCGTGTAGGAACCGTCGAGGCCAGCGTCGTCGATAATCGGCGCGATCTCTCCGCGAGCGCGACCCTCGGGGATGGTCACGTTGACGACGTTGCGGGCCGGGCCCTCGGCCAGCCGGTCGAGGGCGGTGGCGACGCTCATTCCGCTGCGCAGCGTGTAGGTGCCCGGCTTGAGCTCGGAGCCGCGGCCGGAGAAGCGCACGCGGGCGCTGAACACCGCGGCGCTGCGGACCACGCCCCGCTCGTCGAGGATGTCGCCGATCTGCTGCACGCCGGCGCCCTGGGGTATCCGCACGCGCACGGGATCGTCGCCGTCACCCGAGAAGGGCGCCCAGAACCCGACGCCGACCCACACGAGCGCCAGCAGTCCCACGCCGAGCAGGACGGCGAGGAGCCCGCGCCGGCGCGCGTGGCCGGGGTCGCGGCCGGACGACCCGCCGCCGCGGGGAGGTCTGCCCTCGCCACCGAA
>JACCTJ010000340.1 GCA_013812485.1 Thermoleophilaceae bacterium | reverse complement strand
GCGGAGCGGCGCGCGTCGCCGGCCGGGCGGCCCGGGCAGGGCTGGGCGTCGCGGGCGGCGTGCTCAAGCGCCTGCCCCGGCCTTGAGGGAGCGCGCCGACGAGATCCGCGGCGCGCTCGGGACATTCTGGCGGCGCGCCTACGAGGACGACCTGCCCGGCCTCGCGGCCATGGTGGCCTACAACCTGCTTCTGTCGATCCTGCCGCTCGCACTGCTCGCGCTGTTCATCGCCGGCAAGGTGCTCGCGAGCGCGCCCCTCGAAGAGCGCGTGCTCGATGACCTGAGCACGCTCTTCCCGGAGACGGCGCGTTCGACGCTCGCCCAAGCGCTCGACCAGATCCGCTCCTCGTCCACCGGGTACGGGATCTTCGCGCTTGTGGCGAGCATCTGGATCGGCTCGTCTTTCTGGGGAGCGCTCGATACCGCCTTCTGCCGTATCTACCACGTGCCCTGCCGCAGCTGGGTGGCGCAGAAGCGCTTTGCGGTGCTCATGCTGGGCGTGGTGCTGCTCTTCATCCTCGCGACGATCGCCGTGCCGGCCCTCCAGAGCCTGCTCGTCGCGGGCAGCGAGGGACTGCCGTTCGGGCTCGGAGAGGTCGAGGTCTTCGTCTTCGCCGCCTCGCTGGCCATCGGGATCGCGATCATCTTCACGATCCTGTGCACGATCTACCTGACGGTGCCGAACCGCCGCGTGCCGTGGCGGGGGGTCTGGCCGGGGGCCCTCGGGGCGACCCTGGCCATCGCCGTCGTCGACTACGCCTTTCCCGTCTACCTGTCGTCGGTCTCGAGCATCGCCCGCTTCGAGACGACGCTCGTGTTCATCCTCATCGTGCTGCTGTGGTTCTACGTCCTGGCCATCATCATCCTCGCCGGCGCGACGATCAACTCGATCCGCTTCGAGCTGCACGAGACGGGCGAGCTGCGCGTGGGCGGCTGAGCGTCGGGCCGCGGGTCTCGGCCGCGCTGCCACGATGACCGGGTGGCCGAGGACCTGATCGACGTCGCCACCGCGCGGGCGCGGGTGCTCGCCGAGGCCCGGCCGCTCGCGCCCGAGCGGGTCGAGCTCGCGGAAGCGCTCGGGCGCGTGCTCGCCGAGGACATCGCAAGCGACCTCGACCTGCCGCCGTTCGACGCCTCGGCCATGGACGGCTTCGCCACGCGCGCCGGCCCTCCGGAGGAGCTCGAGGTCGTCGGCGAGTCGCGGGCCGGCCACCCGGCCGCGCGCGCGCTCGCTCCCGGCGAGGCGATCCGAATCTCGACCGGCGCCGTGGTGCCCGACGGGGCCGAGGCGGTCGTGGCGGTGGAGCGCACGGAGACCGTCTCGCACGGAGGCGGTCAGGGCCCGGGCGCGCGCGAGCGCGTGAGCGTCCCCGCGCGCGGGGACGGCGACCACGTCCGCCGTGCGGGCGAGGACGTGCGCGGCGGTGAGACGGTGATGAGCGCCGGCGTCCGTCTCGGGCCGGCCGAGGTCGCGGTGCTCGCCTCGCTCGGGCGCGCCGAGGTCGAGTGCGGGCCGCGGCCGCGGATGGCCGTGCTCGTCACCGGCGACGAGCTCGTCGAGCCCGGCACGGCGCTCGGGCCCGGTCAGATCCGCGACGCCAACGTCTACGCGCTCGCCGCCCAGGCCGAGCGGGCCGGAGGCCGGATCGTCGGGCGAGCGCTCGTGCGCGACGAGCTCGAAGCCACGGTGGCGGCTCTGGGCGAGGCGATCGAGCTCGCCGACGTCGTCTGCGTGTCGGGCGGCGTTTCGGTCGGCCCGCACGACCACGTCAAGCCGGCGTTGGAGCGACTGGGCGTACGCGAGCGATTCTGGGGTGTGGCGCTCAAGCCGGGCAAGCCGACGTGGTTCGGCGTGCACGGCTCGACGCTCGTGTTCGGCCTGCCGGGAAACCCCGTCTCGGCCATGGTGACCTTCCACCTGTTCGCCCGGCTCGCGCTCGAGCACCTCGCCGGCGTGGTGGAGGCAGCGAGGGAGCGCGCGGTCGCGCGCCTCGAGGGCTCGCTCCCCCGCGAGAGCCGTCGAGACCAGGCCATCCGCTGTCGCCTCGAAACCCGACCCGACGGCTGGCACGCCTGGCCGACCGGCTCGCAGGGCTCCCACATCCTGACCTCGATGCTCGGGGCGGACGCGCTCGCGCTCGTGCCCGCCGGGGAGGGCGAGCTCGCGGCGGGAGAGCGGGTGGAGCTCGAGCTTCTGCGCTAGGTCGCCGGAGACCGCGCGCGGTAGCGTTGGGGCGGTGCGCAAGCGCGATCCCCGACGAATCCTGGAGCGCCGTCGCCGCGCGGACGCGCGCGTGGAGGTCATTCAGACCCGCGATCATTACGTCTCCGCGGCGGGCGGGGCGGCGACGACCCAGTCCGCGGACATCACGCTGCCCCTAGACGAGCTCGAGAGGGTGTGGAGCCCGGAGTACCTCGAGCGGCTCGCGCGGACCTACTGGCTGTGGATCGGCCGCATCTCGCTCGGGCTCCTGCGCGTCCTCTACAGCGAGGACGGACGCGAGGTCGTGCTGCTGCGCCGGCCGTTCGTGCTGCTGCGGTTCTTCGCGCCCGAGTACGACATCGACCGCCGCGGAGGCACGGTGACCTGGCGTATCAACCGGGGCCTGCTCGTCGCCCCGGAGGGGCGCGGAGAAGGCTACCTTCGCATGACCGTCGAGCGGCGGTCCGAGCACCCCGAGCGGGGAACGGTGACCGCGCGCATCACCTCGCAGGTGGCGAACTTCTACCCGATGCTGCGCGGCTGGGGCTGGTTCTCGCGCATCGGGCGCTTCGTCTACCGCTACACCCAGCTCCAGATCCACATCATCGTCACGAACCGCTTTCTGCGCTCGCTGGCCAACCTCGACCTCGCCCCCTCGGTGGTCGGCGACCTGCGTGGGAGCACGCCCGGCGTGCCCGACGACGAGGAGTTCGAGGCCCTGCGACGCCTTCAGGCCGAGCGCCGCTCGAGAGAGGACACGGCCAAGTCGAGCGACCAGGGCGCGGCCGAGCAGCCGCCCCCGGGACGCGAAGCGGCGGTCTAGCCGAGGCCGTTCTCGCCCGCGACGCGCTCAGCCGTAGCGCTCGGCGCGGCCGATCTCGCGCAGCTTTGCCCGGTCGTGGGTGGCCTGCACCCGCCGGACGGTGCCCGAGCGCGAGCGCATGACGAGCGACTCGGTGGTCGCTCCGCTCGTGCCCTGGTAGCGAACGCCCTGGAGCACGTCGCCGTCGGTCACGCCCGTCGCCGCGAAGAACACGTCCTCGCCGGCCACGAGGCGATCCGCGTCGAGGGTCTCGTCGAGGTCGTAGCCGGCGTCGAGGGCCGCGCGGCGCTCGCCCTCGTCGCGCGGCCACAGTCGCCCGAGGATCTGACCTCCGATGCACTTGATCCCCGCCGCGGCGAGCACGCCCTCCGGCGTCCCCCCGATCCCCCACAAGAGGTCGACGGGCGTACGCTCGGTGACCGCGAGCAGCGCGCCGGCGACGTCGCCGTCGGAGATGAACCGGATGCGGGCGCCGGCCTCGCGGATCTCGGCCACCGCCTCCTCGTGGCGCGGGCGATCGAGGATGACCACCATCACGTCGCGGACGTCGGTGCCCTTGCGATCGGCGATCAACCGCAGGGTCTCGGTCAGCGGGCGGTCGAGGTCGAGCAGGTCGGCGTGCTCGTCCCCGGCGGCCATCTTCTCCATGTAGAAGCACGGGCCGGGGTCGAACATCGAGCCGCGCTCGGCCAGGGCGATCACCGCGAGGGCGTTCGGCGACCCGCGGGCGCAGAGGGTCGTCCCCTCGAGCGGATCGACGGCGATGTCGACCTCGGGCGGCGAGCCGTCGCCGATGCGCTCGCCGTTGAAGAGCATCGGAGCCTCGTCCTTCTCGCCCTCGCCGATCACCACCGTGCCGTCCATGCGCACGGTGTCGAGCAGCAGGCGCATGGCGTCGACGGCCGCGCCGTCGGCCGCCTCCTTGTCCCCCCTGCCGACCCAGCGGGCGCAGGCCAACGCCGCGGCCTCGGTCACCCGCACGAGCTCGAGCGCGAGGTTGCGGTCGGGCGCACCGTCCGACTCTGCGGCGCTCAACCGCTGCCCGTCCCGCTCGACCCCGTCGCGTTCAACTCAGACGCCGGGAGGCTGCTTCTTGCGCCCCTTGGCTCCCCGCATCGCTCCCGCGACCTCGCCCCGGTTCCAGCCCACCTGGTGGCCGCGGACGACGATCCAGGCGAGTACGAACGGCGCGATGCACGTCAGCAGCAGGAAGTACTGGAGGAAGTCGAAGGACTGCCCGGCGTTGAAGGCGCCGCCGTCCGGTCCGCCGTGGACGCCCTGGATCTTCGAGATCTTGTTCTCCGGGTCTGTGGTGAACCACGGCAGCAGCGTCGAGACCGCGAGCAGCAGGGCCGCGCCCATGCCCACCCACTCCGTCCTGGTCGAGCCGCGAGAGCTTGAACTTCACCTTGCCCGCCAACCTACACCCTTGCCAGCGTCGGCGGCGCGGTC
>JACCTJ010000322.1 GCA_013812485.1 Thermoleophilaceae bacterium | reverse complement strand
TCACGAGGCTCGCCGCGGACCCGGATCCCCGGTCGCGCCGCCCGAGGACAGCGGCAACGTACGAACGCCGCGAGCCTGTTCCTCGACGGAGCGCGGGGGCGCGGGCGTACGCTCGTCGCGAATCGAGGCGAGCATGGCGGCGAGCAGGCCGACGGCTGCGCCCGTGCCCAGCCAGGCTCCGAGCAGGCGCACCGTCTCCGTGCTCTGGCCCGCGCCCGCCAAGCCGGGCACGAAGATCAGCCGCACCATGGCGCAGATCGCCGCGGCGAGGGCCAGGAAGGTGCCGGTCGAGGTCAGCGCGAGCGGCACCGCGGGCGTTCGCTGCGCGAGCGTGAGCACGAGCGCGACCACGGCCACTAGCCCGGCGGCGAGCAGCACGACGTCGATCACCGCGAAGGCCTCCCAGCCGGAGGCCGCCGGGCCGGCGCCGCAGTCGCCGGTGGGACAGGGCCGGTACCACCCGAGGAAGAGGGAGGCGACGAGC
Organism: Thermoleophilaceae bacterium; assembly: GCA_013812485.1. GTDB lineage: Bacteria > Actinomycetota > Thermoleophilia > Solirubrobacterales > Thermoleophilaceae > JACCUC01. Next base: position 3,618 of record JACCTJ010000322.1, on the reverse strand, counting down.
AGGGCGCCGAGGCCACCCATGACCCAATCCTGCGTGCGCGCCCGGCGGAGGTTCATGGCGAGCAGGCTACCCGCCGCGGACGAGCGCTTCGCCGCTCCGGGATCATGGGGCAGCCGCGCTCGGGGCCGTCCTGCGCGCGGCCCGCAGCGTGTTGTCGAGCAGCATGGCGATTGTCATCGGCCCGACCCCGCCGGGCACGGGACTGATGGCGCCGGCGACCCGGCTCACCGCCTCGAAGTCGACATCGCCGACGAGGCCTTCGTCGGTGCGGTTCGTGCCGACGTCGATGACGATCGCCCCCTCGGCGACCATGTCCGCGGTGACGAGCCGCGGCACTCCCGCGGCGGCGACGATCACCTCGGCCTCGCCACAGACCGCGGCCAGGTCGCGCGTACGCGAGTGACAGTGGGTGACCGTCGCGTCGGCGCCCAGCAGCAGGCTGGCGAGCGGGCGCCCGACCAGGGTCGAACGCCCGATGACCACCGCGCGCGCCCCGGCCAGCTCCGCCCCGGCCGAGCGCAGCAGCTCCATCACGCCCGCCGGGGTGCAGGGAACGACCGCGTCGGGAGACCCGTGGGCGAGCAGGCCGGCGTTGACCGGATGCAACCCGTCGACGTCCTTGGCCGGAGCGATGCGCGCGGTGATGGCGCCCGGGGCGAGGCCGTCCGGCAGGGGAAGCTGGAGCAGGATCCCGTGCACGGCCGGATCGGTGTTGAGGCGGTCGATGAGCGCGGCGAGCTCGGAGGCCGGCGTGGCCGCGTCGAGCGGCTCGTGGAAGGACGTGATCCCAGCCTCGGCGCAGGCCTCGCGCTTGCGGCGGACGTAGAGCTCCGAGGCCGGGTCCTCACCGACGAGGATCGTCGCCAGGCCCGGCTCGACCCCGTGCCCGGCCCGCAGCGCCGCGACGCCTGCCCGTACGCGCTCGCGCACGCGCGCGCCGACCGCCCTGCCGTCGATGACCGCGGCGGTGCCTGTGGCCGTGGCCGGGGCTCCGGGAGCGGACCGGTCGGCCGCCATCGCTCAGCGCCGCTTGAGCGGCGCGTAGTCGGCCATCAGCTTGCGCTCCGAGCCGTCGCCCGCGAAGCGCACGACGACCACACCCGCGCGCGGGTCGCCGCCGGTGACCACGCCCTCGCCGAAGCTCGCGTGCACGACGTCGTCACCGACTGAGAACGAGGCCTCGGAGTTCACAGGGGCCCGGCGGGCCGGCGCCGCGGAGCCGTTGACGGCGCCGCCGCGATCCCAACGGGTGGGGTCGCCGCCGGCCGGGCGGGCGCTCGACTCACCCATTCCGTCGGTCAGCTCGGGAGGGATCTCGGCCAGGAAGCGGCTCGGGACGTTCCACTCGCGGCTGCCGTGCAGGGCGCGCGTGCGCGCGAAGGTCAGCGTCAGCCCCTGGCGCGCACGGGTGATCCCGACGTAGCACAGACGCCGCTCCTCCTCGATGTCGCCGGCCTCGACCGCTCGGCTGTGCGGGAAGACGCCGTCCTCGAGCCCGATCATGAACACGTGCGGGAACTCGAGGCCCTTGGCGTTGTGGAGGGTCATCAGCGTCAGGGTGCCTTCGTCGTCGCGGAGCGCGTCCTGGTCGGTGAACAGCGCGACCTGCTGGAGGAACTCGGCCACCGAGGGCTCCTCGGCCGTGGCGTCGTATTCGCGCGCGACCCCCACGAGCTCCTCGAGGTTCTCGAGCCGGCCCTGGGCCTCGATCGTGCGCTCGGCCTCGAGCGCGTCGCGGTAGCCCGACTCGGTCAGGGTCTCCTCGAGCAGGTCGCCGACGGACGAGCCGCCCTCGGCGCGCTCGCGGAGGCGCTCCATCGTCGACATGAAGCGCCCGACCGCCTTGACCGCGGCGGCCCCCAGCCCGGGCACCACCTGCGGGTCGAGCGCCACTTCCCAGACGGGCTCGCCGAGCGTGTTGGCGTGGCCGACGATCCGCGCCTGGGTGGTGTCGCCGATCCCCCGTCGCGGCGAGTTCACCACGCGTCCGAAGCAGACGACGTCCTGCGGGTTCACCAGCAGCGTCAGGTAGGCCAGCGCGTCCTTCACCTCGGCGCGCTCGTAGAACTTCGTGCCGCCGATGACCTGGTAGCCCACGCCGTAGCGCACCAGCGTGTCCTCGAGCACGCGGCTCTGGGCGTTCGTGCGGTAGAAGACGGCGATCTCGTCGCGCGAGGCCCCCTCGTCGACGAGCCGCTCGACCTCGCCGGCCACGAGCCGCGCCTCGGCGTGCTCGTCCTCGCACTCGCGCATGCGCACGGAATCGCCCTGGCCGAGGTCGGTCCACAGCGCCTTGGACTTGCGGGCGCGATTGTTGGACACGACCGCGTTGGCGGCCGAGAGGATGGTCTGGGTCGAGCGGTAGTTCTGCTCAAGCTTGACCACATGGGCGTCGGGGAAGTCGTCCTCGAAGTCGAGGATGTTGCGCACGTCGGCGCCGCGGAAGGCGTAGATCGACTGGTCGTCGTCGCCGACCACGCACAGGTTGCGACTCTCCTCGGTGAGCAGCTGCAGCCAGCGGTACTGGGCGCGGTTGGTGTCCTGGTACTCGTCGACGAGCACGTATCGGAATGCGCCGCGGTAGCGCTCGCGCACCTCCGGGAAGAGCTCGAGCACGTTGACCGAGCGCACGAGCAGGTCGTCGAAGTCCATCGCGTTCATGGCGTGGGCGCGCTGCTCGTAGAGCTCGTAGACGTCGGCCGCGGTCTGCTCGAAGAACGAGGAGATCTTCTCGCGGTAGGTATCGGCGTCCTCGAGCAGGTTCTTGGCGTCGGAGATCTGGCGCTTGACCGCGCGCGGCGAGAAGCGCTTTGGGTCGACGTCGAGCTCCTCGATGCAGGCCTTGACGAGACGCACCGAGTCGGCCTCGTCCCAGATCGTGAACGAGCGCGTGTAGCCGAGCCTCTCGGCCTCGGCGCGCAGCATGCGCGCGCACGCCGAGTGGAAGGTCATCAACCACATCGCCCGCGCGCGGCGGCCGACGAGCTGCTCCACCCGCTCGCGCATCTCGGCCGCGGCCTTGTTGGTGAAGGTCATCGCCAGCACCGACGCGGGGTCGACGCCGCCCGCGAGCAGGTGCGCGATGCGCACGGTGACCACGCGCGTCTTGCCGCTGCCCGCGCCGGCGAGCACGAGCACCGCGCCCTCCGTCGCCTCCACGGCCGCGCGCTGCTCGGGGTTCAGCTCGGCGAGGAGGTGCGCCGTGGACGGTCGGGTGCTGGTCATCGAGCGGGTGCGGAGTCTCGGGGAAGGACGTGCTGGAGCGAGCTGCACCCGCCAGGGGGGGGCGAGACCCTAGCAGCGCTCCCACGCGCGCTCCATCGCCAGTGCGCACGCCCGCGCCAAGCCACGCTGCGAGCGGTGCTTGCGCGCGCGGGAACGCGCTCGCGCGGCAGCTCCACGCCGGCCGCGCGGCTCGCACGGCCCCGCCAGGAGGCTGTTGAAGGTCGCCTTGGCGACCGGCTCTAGCTCGCGGCGATCTCGATTCGCGCTCTAGGCGTGGACGACGCCGAAGGTCCACTCGACCGCGTTGCGATCGGGGTCGAGCACCTCGAGCAGCCAGCCCTTGTCGCCGGCGAGCTGCTGCAGGGGGTTCTCGACGGGCGCGCCGAGCTCCGC
>JACCTJ010000127.1 GCA_013812485.1 Thermoleophilaceae bacterium | reverse complement strand
TCACGTTCGAGCCGCGGGTGGTGTTCGCGCCGGTGAAGCGCTCGTAGTGGCCGAGGTCGAGGTCGGTCTCGGCGCCGTCCTCGGTCACGAACACCTCTCCGTGCTGAAACGGGCTCATCGTCCCCGGGTCGAGGTTGATGTAGGGATCGAACTTCTGGATCGTGACCCGCAGGCCGCGGGCGACCAGCAGGCGGCCGATCGAGGCCGCGGCGATGCCCTTGCCGAGCGCCGAGACCACCCCACCGGTCACGAAGATGAAGCGGGTGTCGGAGTGACTACGCATGGGTCCTGCCGAGCGAGTCTATTCGGCGCAGGGTGGTCCTCCGCTCGACGAAGGCGGATATCGAGCGCAGCTCGCCGGAGAGGGCGAGGGCGAGCGAGGCGAGGAGCGGGATCGCAGCCACAGAGGCAAAGTACCGGCCATTGCGGACGTGAGGGTGGTCGCCGGGCGGGGCCCGGGATCCGGTTTCTCGCTCCTAGCGCAAGCGCGTGCGGATGCCTCTGGCGTCGAACGAGGCTGTCTGCGACCCGCAGGCGGTGAGAGGTTCGCGACCATCCTCGGGCGGCCTCGATCGAGGAAGTCGACCAGGCCGAGCGCTGAGCCGACGGAGACAACGGGGGCTCGCGTCGGCGGGCCGGGAGTGTAGGCGCGCAGGCCCGATATCTAGGCCGCCGCCAGCAGCTCCTGCGCGTGGCGCCGCGCGAAGCGCCGCAAGAGCGGCTGCCCGGCGAGCCGGGCCCACCTCGGCGGGTCGGACGCTGCCGGCCGCTGGACCTGACCCGCTTTCGTGGACACTTGACCCGTTGGACACCGAGGCTCTCGAAGGGAGCCAAGTGCGACGTTCACGACCGACTCGCCCCCTCGCATATCTCTCCCGTGCGAGACCCACTCCCTCAGCGAGCCGAGCTAACAAAGGTGCGACAGACCGCCTCCTTTGCCGCCGTGGGTGTCTCATTAAGGGCTCAAGCCGAGCAATAATCAGTTTCCCCGTACCGCCCTACGGGGAAGGACGCGGCATATGCAACTGAGGCGCGATTTCGCGGCTGGGGGAAACCCACCTGGCAGCGACCGACGATCCGGTAGGCATCCTCGTCGCCGCGCTCGAGTCTGTGTCGCCAAGGTCGACAGCGCGGGAGTCGGACGGCGCGAGGAAGGCTAAAAATCCGACGCCGGCCGATAAAGGGCGGGCAGGCGGGCCGCGAAACACGTGCCCCCACTGATCGATCAGCTGCTCCTCCCACCGAAGCTGGTGGCGCGGGCGCTTGCCGATCTGAGACGGATAGCCCATGCCGCTGGGTCGGTCGGTGCGCTGGCCGACGAGCTCCGGGGTGAGATCGGGCCGGCGGCGGGGCATCTGCGGCAGGCCGTGTCGGCGCTCGACTCGCTGCGCGAGGACATCGGCGGCCTCCAGCGGTCGCTCGGCCCGATGAGCGATGATCTCGATGGCCTCCGAGAGGCGTTCGAAGGCTCTAACAAGCAGCTCGAGCGTCTGCGCGACGCGATAACGCCGGAGCTTCGCGGCATCCGCGAGGCGGCCGAGCCACTGCAGCGGGAGCTCGCCGAGCAGCGCGGGTCGATCGATGCGCTCGATGGCGACCTCGAGAAGATGGGCGAGGCGCTCGCGGCACGGCTGGACGCGCTGACCGCCGCACTCGCGCCGCTCAAGCGAGAAGTGGGTGAGGTCCGCGACGTAGTCGAGCCGCTTCAGGGAGCCACGAAGCGCGTTGGCCGGCTCGCCGACCGCCTGCCGGGGAGCGGCCACACCAGCTGAGCCGGCAAGCGGTCGCGACGACCATGCTGGCGGAGCGGGACGCCGGTCAAGCGCCGCCGTGCTCGAGCGCCGGGAGACATCACTAGCCGCCCCGGGCCTGCCGGGTATGGCGCAATCCCCGGTCGAGCGCTTCCCAGGTGGTCCGACAAGCTGATGGCGTCCGAGCACACCGATGTGCTGCGCGAGTCGGTGGCCTGGCTCGTGGCCGAGCACATGGAGGCCGAGGTCTCGACCCAGATCGGCGCCGAGCTCGGCGAGCGAGCCCCCGGGCGAGCGCACGAGCCAGCGCAACGGCTATAGCCCCCGCAGCTGGTCGACGCGCCGGCGAGGTCGAGCTAGCTGGCGATCCCGAGGCTCAGGACGTTCCTCGAGCCCCGCAAGCGATCGGAGCGGGCGCTCTTGGCCGTCGTGCAGGAGGCCTACGCCAACGGCGTCTCGACGCGCAGGTCGATCGCCTCGTCGAGCAGCTCGGCATCGCCGGCATGTCGAAGGACCAGGTCTCGCGCCCATGCCAGGGCCTGGACTACCAGGTCGCCGCCTTCCGCGAGCGTCCGCTCGAGGGACGGCATCCCTATCTCTGGCGCGACGCCAAGGTCGAGCGGGTCAGAGAGCGAGGCGGCGTGCAGGCCGGGACGCCCGATATCTAGGCCGCCGCCAGCAGCTCCTCCGCATGGCGCCGCGCGCCGTCGTCCGAGCTGTCGCCCCCGAGCATCCGGCACAGCTCGTCGAGCACCGCAGCGCCGGTGAGCTGCTCGACCGCGGTCTGGGCCAGCGCTCCCCCCGCGCGCTTCTCGATCCGGAAGTGGCGGTCGGCGAGCGATGCGATCTGCGGCAGGTGGGTGATGCAGAGGACCTGGCGCTGCGCGGCCAGGGCGCCGAGCTTGCGCCCGACCGCGCGCGCGGTCTGGCCCCCGATCCCCGCGTCGACCTCGTCGAACACCAGCGTCCCCGCGGCTTCGCCCTCGTTGGCGACGCTCATGAGCGCGAGCATGGTCCGCGATAGCTCGCCCCCCGACGCGACCTCACGCAGGGGCGCCGCCGCGACGCCCGCGTTGGGGGCGATGGTCAGCTCGACGCGCTCGTCGCCCAGGGACGTGCGCTGCTCTCGCGGCTCGAGCTCGACCGAGAACGTCGCACCCTCCATCCCGAGCTCCGAGAGCTCGCCCATGACCGACTCGGCGAGGCGGGGCGCCGCCCGGAGCCGGACCTCTCCGAGGCGCCCGGCAAGCTCGCCCTCCTCGTCCGCGAGAGCGTGCAGCGACGCCTCGACCTCCTCGATCGCTTCGCCGGCATGGCCGAGGCCGGCGAGCTCCTCGCGGCAGCGAGCGGCGTGGGCGAGCACCGACTCGATCGTGCCTCCGTGCTTGCGGACGAGGCGATCGACGCTGTCGAGCCGCTCCTCGACCTGCTCGAGGCGACCCGGCTCCTCGGCCAGCTCGTCTAAGTAGCGGCGGAGCTCGC
>JACCTJ010000293.1 GCA_013812485.1 Thermoleophilaceae bacterium | reverse complement strand
GTCGGATCGTCGAGGGATGGGTCAACTGGGACACCCTCGGGATGCTTCAGCAGCTGGGACTCGCGGGGACCGCGCAGGCAGCGGCGTCGTCGTAGCCCCTCGGCGCGGGCGCGCTGCCCCTCGGGCTACTCGACGTCCGGCAGGAGCACGTCCACGCGGTCCCAGTCGGTGATCTGGCACGCGTCGGTGCGGGCGAGGCGGCGGTCGACGCGGCGGCCGTCGATGCGGCCGCTGATCTGCGCCTTCGCCGGCCCTCCGAAGACCTCGGCGCAGGCTCGGCCGCGCGCCGGCGGCGAGGTCAGGAACCCCTTCAGCTCCCCGAGACGGCGACAGAGGTCGGGCGCGCGCTCGAGACGCAGGTAGCCGGTCACCTCGTCGGCTCCGGCGGCGCAGCTCAACGAGGCCTCGCTCGAGTCGCCCTCGCCGGCGTCGAAGGTGACGGTCAGAACGGCCGACGGGGTGGGACGAACGACCGGATCGTCGCCGGGGGCCACTCCCGAGGGACCGTCGCCGCCGCTCGGGGGACCGCAGCCGGACAGGATCGCCAGCGCCGAGAGCAACGCGAGCAGCGGGCGAGCGGCGACCATGCGGCTCAACCGTACCGGCTCGCCGGGCACTCGGAGCCCGGTGGCGGCCCGACTATTCTCCGCTTTCGATGACCGACGCGACACCCCCGCCCGAGGCCGCTGAGCCGGAGCGCACCGAGCTCGAGGCCGCCGCCTTCCGGCGTCTCGTCGAGCACCTGCGCGAGCGCGACGACGTGCAGAACATCGAGCTCATGGAGCTGGCCGGCTTCTGTCGCAACTGCCTCTCGAAATGGTATGGCGCAGCCGCCGAGGAGCGGGGGATCGAGCTGAGCGACGCCGAGGCCCGCGAGGCCGTCTACGGCATGCCCTACGAGGAGTGGAAGGCGCTGCACCAGAGGCCGAAGGCCCCGTAAGCGGGGGCTCGCTCGATGGCGGCGGCGCAGGGCACCTCGCGCGTGGACGCGTTCTTCGAGCCCGACGGGGACCGCCACCGCGCGACCGAGCTCACGCGCGGTCCCTGGGATCACGGCCTCCAGCACGCCGGGCCGCCGACCGCCCTGCTCGGCCGCGCGCTCGAGCGCTGCGAGCCGCGCTCCGCGGCGCAGATCGCCCGCGTCACCTTCGAGATCGTCCGGCCCGTCCCGATCGCCGCGCTCGAGGCCCGGGCCCGGGTGGTACGGCCCGGGCGCAGCGTGGAGCTGCTCGAAGGCGAGCTGCTCGACGAGGAGGGGCGCGAGCTCGTGCGCGCCCGGGCGTGGCGCGTGCGCACCGACGCGATCGAGCTCACACCCGCGCCCGAGCCGGCGGCCGGGCCGCCGCCCGGCCCCGAGGGCGGCCGCTCCTCTGCGTTCTTTCCCACCGGCGCGACGGTCGGCTACCACACGGCGATCGAGTGGAGCTTCGTCGCCGGCGGCTTTCGCGAGCTCGGCCCGGCGACGGTGTGGATGCGCTCGCGCGTCGCCCTCGTGGCGGGCGAGTCCCTCACGCCGCTCGAGCGGGTGCTCGTCGCCGCGGACTCCGGCAACGGCGTGAGCGCGGCCCTCGACTTCACCCGCCACCGGTTCGTGAACGTCGACCTGGGGGTGCACCTCCACCGCCTGCCCGCCGGTGAGTGGGTCTGCCTCGACGCGATCACCACGCCGCAGCCGAGCGGGATCGGGCTGGCCGACACGGCGCTGTGGGACGAGCAGGGCCCGCTCGGCCGGGCGCTTCAGACTCTGCTGATCGAGCGCCGCCCAAGCTGAGACCGGCGGGTGCTGCGCCGAGCCCCCGGTGCGCCGAGGCCGAGCAGCTCGGACACGGTGACCACGCCGAGACCGCGTCCGGCCAGCGTGTCGAGGATGCGCTCCGTCGCGACGACGGTCTGCCCGAGCGCGCGGCGGTCGTCGTGAAGCAGCACGATCGAGCCGGGACGCACGGCCGCGGCAACTCGGTCGTGGATCGCCGCGGCGCCGGGGGTCTCGTAGTCGCGCGGATCGACGTCCCAGCCGACGGTGACAAGGCCCGCGGCGCGCGCGGCGCGGACGACACCCGCGCTCACCTCCCCGTAGGGAGCGCGAAAGACGCGTGGCGCCCGCCCCGTCGCGCGGCGCAGCGCCGCGTTCGTGCGCAGGAGCTGGCGCAGGGCCTCGAACGGGCGCCCGCCGAGGCGCTCGTGTCGCCACGCGTGGCTCCCGAGCTCGTGCCCGTCGGCGAGCGCGCGCCGCAGGAGCGGCTCTCGACCCGAGACCCGCTTGCCGAGGACGTTGAAGGTCGCGCGCGCGCTGTGGGCGCCGAGCACCTCGAGCAGGTCCGCGGTCAGCGCTCCAGGGCCGTCGTCGAAGCTCAGCGCGACGCGGGGCTGGCCGCGCGATCCGTGATCCACGTAGGCGGGGCGGCCGCGCTGCGCCGTGGCGAGCACCCCGCGGGCGAGCTCGGGCGCGAGCGCCAGCTCAACCCCCACGAGCGGGGCCGCCCTCGGGGACGAGCTCGAACGCCAACGTCACCCACGGCGCTCGGCGCAGCGCCGCTCGCATCTCCTCCTCGTCGCGGTGGTGGCCCTCGAGCCGGCGCCCCTCGCAACGAACGCTGACGCGGTCGGCGGAGAACGGCCACGGCTCGAGTGAGAGCCGCCCAGAGAAGCCGACCTGCGCTCGCAGGGTCAGCGTCACGACGCCGTCCACGACCGGCACCTCGGCGACCTCGTGCGGCGCCCAGTCGAGCAGGAGCGCGAGCGACAGCGAGTCCCACGTCCACACGAGGCGCCGGTTGCGGGCGACCGTCCCGGGGTCGGCGTGCGGAGCGCTCGCGGCGTCGCCGCGGAGCTCCGCGAGCAGCTCGGCCTGCTGGCGCCGACCGCGTTCGAGAAAGGCACGCACCGCGCGGGCACGCTCGGGCTCGAGCGTCGCCAGGTCGCGGCGCTCATACAGCGCGGTGCCGTGCATGGACACGAGCAGGGCGGCGTAGCGGCTCTGCGCGCGCAGCCGGTCGGGCGCGGCGGACCAGAGCTCGAGGTGGGTCTCGAGCGCCATTTCCATGAACGAGCGCGGGCGGCCCGTCTCCGGGTCGAGCTCGGGCTCGAGGTCCCATCCGGCCATCCCGACGTCGTGCTGCTCGGCGCCGAGGCAGACCTCCTCCCAGGGCGTGACCGCGCCGAAGCGCTCGTTGCCCCACGCGCGGGCGAGCTGGCCCGAGAGCCAGGCGTGGGAGGGCTGTCCGACGGCGATCACCGC
>JACCTJ010000124.1 GCA_013812485.1 Thermoleophilaceae bacterium | reverse complement strand
GGGCCGTCGCGGCGGGCGGGGCCGTCGCGTCGGCGCGCGCGGCCCTCGCCAGCCCGGCGAGCCGCTCGAAGGCACCTTCGACCACGGCGAGGAAGGCTACGGGCTGTGGCTCGACCCCGGCGTGCAGGACGACGCGGTCTACGCCGAGCATTGGGCCGGGCACCGCCCGATCGCGGTGATCGTCGAGCCCGACCAGATCGTCATTCGTCGCGCCGACGAGGCAGGCGTCGACAGCGACGGCGACGACGAGGACGCCTGAGCGCTCAGCGCCCCCCGCGGTAGCCGCCGGAGTAGTCGACGGCCTCACGGGCGTAGCGGCCGAAGGCGGCATCGACCGCCGCCGAGGCGTCGGTCCCCACTCCGGCGCTCGCGGCGAGGCCGGTGGCCCAGTCGGTCCCCGCGCCATAGAAGACGGCGAGCTCGCCGAGCGAGAACGACGAGCCGAGGCGCCGGCGGAGCTCCTCGAGCACCGTGAAGGTCGCGGCCTCCAGGTCCCCGCGCTCGCGCACCCGGCGCTCTCCGTCCTCCCACTGGAAGAGCGCGTTGTCGATGGCGTACTCGATGGCTGCTCGCCTCCGTGGTCGCTCGCGGCGAAGCGGTGCCGGCTCCGAAGGGGGCGGGAAGCCTAGATGGTCGATTCCGAATTGACGTGCCCGCGCGGGCGGCGAGGCGCCCGCCGCCCGCTGGGCCGCCGCCCGGCCCCGGCGGCTCGGCTCAGCGGCGCGGCGGAGAAGGCTCGATCACGAAGGCTCGCTCGCCGCGGCGCACCATCCCGTAGCGGCGGGCCTCGCGCTCGAGGGCCGGCTCCCGCCGCAGCTCTCGCGCCCGCGTGGCCAGCCGGTCGTGCTCACGCCCGAGCGCGTCCAGCGTTCGGCGCTGCTCGTCGGCCGCGCGGCTCTGGGCCAGCCACTGCTTGAGCGGCGCGACGTACAGCGCGAGCACGATCGCGAGCAGGGCGAGCAGCGCGATGCGCCCGACGCGATCCCAGCGGATCCGTCCCTCACCGGGGAGGCGACTTGCCTCGCCGGGCCGCCCGGCGGTTCGCGGGCGGGAAGCCGCGGGGTGCGGCGGTCGCGGCGGGGCGGCGACGGGCATCGGGGGCGAGATTCGCCGCGGCGCCGGCGCTCTCCTGCCGCGCAAGGCCGCTGTCAGCGGCGGAAGACCGACCTCCCCGGATACTCGGCGTCAGGCCCGAGCGCCTCCTCGATCCGCAGGAGCTGGTTGTACTTGGCCACGCGGTCCGATCGCGACGGAGCGCCGGTCTTTATCTGGCCGCAGCCGGTGGCCACGGCGAGGTCGGCGATCGTGGTGTCCTCGGTCTCGCCCGAGCGATGCGACATCACCGCCGTGTAGCCGGCCTCGCGCGCCGTCGTCATGGCCTCGAGGGTCTCGGTCAGCGTGCCGATCTGGTTGACCTTGACGAGGATCGAGTTGGCCGCCCCGAGCTCGATGCCGCGGCGCAGGCGCTCGACATTCGTCACGAATAGGTCGTCGCCGATGAGCTGGAGGCGGTCGCCGAGGCGCTCGGTGAGAGCGCGCCAGCCGTCCCAGTCCTCCTCGTCCATGCCGTCCTCGATCGAGACGATCGGGTAGCGGCCGGCCAGGTCGTCCCACAGCTCGGCCATCTCGGTCGAGGCGAGCATCCGGTCCTCGTGCTCGAGGCGGTACTCGCCGCCAGCGAAGAACTCGCTCGTGGCCGGGTCGAGCGCGATCGCCACGTCCTCGCCCGGGCGCATGCCGGCGGCCTCGATCCCCGCCACGAGCGCCTCGAGCGCCGCCTCGTTGGACTCGAGGTCGGGCGCGAAGCCGCCCTCGTCGCCGACCGCGGTGTCGAGGCCGCGCCCGTGCAGGTGGCCCTTGAGGGCGTGGAAGACCTCGACCCCCATCCGCAGGGCTTCGGAGAAGGACTCGGCCCCGACCGGAACGGCCATGAACTCCTGGAACTCGATGCGGTTGTCGGCGTGGGCGCCGCCGTTGAGCACGTTGAGCATCGGCACGGGAAGCACGCGCGCGGCCTCGCCGCCGAGGTAGCGCCACAGCGGCATCCCCTCCTCGGCCGCCGAGGCGCGGGCGGCCGCCAGCGACACGCCGAGGATGGCGTTGGCCCCGAGACGGGCCTTGTTGGGCGTCCCGTCGAGGTCGATCATGGCGCGGTCGAGGCGGGCCTGGTCCTGGGCGTCGAGTCCGGCCACCGCGGCGGCGATCTCGCCGTTGACGTTGCCGACCGCGCGGCTCACGCCCTTGCCGCCGAAGGCGTCGCCGCCGTCGCGCAGCTCGAAGGCCTCGAACTCGCCAGTGGAGGCGCCCGAGGGCACGGCCGCGCGCCCCGCCGCGCCGGAGCGCAGGGCCACGTCGACCTCGACCGTGGGGTTGCCGCGGCTGTCGAACACCTGGCGCGCCCTGATCTGCTCGATCTCACTCATGGGATCCGGCATCTTCGCCGATCTTGGCCTGAACGCGCTTGCTCGCCGCCCGCAGCGCGAGCTCGGGGTCGACTCCGGCGGCGGCGGCGACCTCGACCAAGGCGAACAGCGTCTCCCCGATCGTGACCTCTCGCTCCTCGTGCGTGTCGTCCTCGTCCGGAGCGAGCCGATCCACGTCGGTCTCCAGACGCTCCAGCGCCTGCTCGAGGTTCGGACCCCGACCCACTCTCTCGGCCCGCCTCAGGACCTTCCGCGCGTAGAGCAGGGAGGGCAGGTTCTCCGGCACGTCGGCGAACAGCCCGCGCGCGCCACGGCCCTCGCTGGTCCGCTTGATCTCGTCCCAGTTGCGCCGCACCTCCCCCGTGGTCCGCGCCTCGACCTCACCGAACACGTGCGGATGGCGGCGGACCAGCTTCTCGCGACAGCCGTCGGCCACCTGGGCGAGCGTGCCCGCCCCGCGCTCCTCGAGCAGGAGCGAAAGGAAGTGGACCTGGAAGAGGACGTCGCCGAGCTCATCGAGCAGCTTGGCGTCATCACCCGAGTGTGCGGCGTCGGCGAGCTCGTAGGCCTCCTCGACGGTGTGGGGGACGATCGAGCGCTCGTCCTGCTCGCGGTCCCAGGGACAGTCGCGGCGCAGCCGGCGCGTGATCTCGTCAAGCCGCACCAGCGCGGCCGCGAGATCCCGGTCGTCGGCTCCCACTACTTGTCTGGCTGAGGAGTCTGCGGCGTCGGCTGCGGAGTTTGCGGGGCGGCCTGGCCGGCTCCGGTCCCGGTCTTCTCCTTGGGAGCGTTCTTGCATTCGGCGACGCGGTAGTCGTCGGAGCAGTTCGTCTCATCCTTGTACTGCTCCCGGAAGTCCTTAATGAAGGCGTCCAGCGCCTTCTGCTGGCGCTCGGAGCGCAGCAGGTTCTTGATCGTGTCCTGTGACTGCTCAAGCGACTGCTGCGAGGCCGGCGTGATCTTCTCGACCTTGAACACGTACCAGCCGAACTGCGTCTTGACAGGGCCCTGGAGCTCGCCCTTGCTCGCGGCGAAGACGGCGTCCTCGAGCGCCTTGTCCTGCTGCCCCTTGGCGACGGCCGCCAGCTTGCCGCCCTGGGCCTTCGACGCCTCGTCGATCGAGTACTGCTTGACGACGTCCTTCCAGGACTGGCCGCCGTCGAGCGCCTGGCGGGCCGCCTGCGCCTTCGTCTCGGTCTTGGTGAGGACCACGCGGAGGTCGCGACGCTCAGGCTGAGCGAAGCGCTTCTGGTTCTTCTCGTAGTACTGCTCGACATCCGCGGTCGAGACCTTCTTGGAGTCCTCGGTGACCTTCTGAGTGAGCTTCTCCTGCAGCTGCGAGAGCTTGACGCGGAAGAGGATGTCCGCCTCGGTCATGCCGGATGTCTTGAGGAACTGGTTGTAGGCCTTGTCGGTCGGGAAGGCCTGCTTCTTCTGGTCCTCGAACGACTTCATGACGGCCTTGTCGCTGACGGTGATGTCGCGCTTGTCGGCCTCCTGCTGGACCCACTCCGCCTGGATCAGGAACTGCATG
>JACCTJ010000261.1 GCA_013812485.1 Thermoleophilaceae bacterium | reverse complement strand
ATGGCGTCCCAGACGGCCACCATCCGGGTGACGCGCGAAACGCGTGACGTCCTCGCTGAACAGGCCCGCGAGCGCGGAATGTCACTGGCCGCGCTGCTTGCCGTCATCGCCGACGAGCGCCGCCGCGAGGCGGTCTGGCGGTCGGAGCGCGAGGCTAACCGCATCGACGCGCAGAGTCTCGACGTGCAAGCCGAGGTGCGCGAGTGGGAGGCCACCCTCGAGGATGGCGTCGGCTGACGCTCCCCGTCGCGGGGAGATCTGGCTCGTCGCGCTGGGCGCGGCACGCGCCGGCGAACCGGGCAAGACTCGGCCCGCGGTCGTCATCTCCGTCGATGAGCTGAGCACCGGCGCCCCAGCCGACTTGATCGTCGTCGTCCCGCTGTCGAGTTCGCAAGCACGATCCGCCATCCGGGTCAAGATTGAACCGAGCGCCGGGATCGCTCGCCCCAGCCGAGCCATCTGCAGAGCGATCAGAGCCGTTGTCCCCTCCAGGCTCGTGCGCCGGCTCGGAAGCGTCGAGCCGGTCGTCATGGAGGAGATCGAATCCGCCCTGACGCTGATCCTCGGGCTCGACCGTGGAGCGGCGGCCCAGTAGCGACCCCCGGGGCGACCTCGGCAGCCGCCGGCGGAACGTCCCGATGAAGGATCCTCGTCGGAAACGGTGGGCGGCGCTCGGTTGAACCTGGTGCAGGTGAACCTCGGCTCGGGCCCCATCGGTGCTCCCGGCATGGCCGACAGCACCCGGCGCACCCTCAGCCCGAGGGTGCGCGTGAACTGGCTCGGGGGGAGCTCGGCGTCCTGCGAACCGAGCATCCGGCAGCAGTGCAGGTGCAACTCACGAAGGTGCGGGGCGGTGAGCTCGCGAAACGCGTGTTCGTCTCCGACCATCAGCGACCCCGCACGGAGGGACTGGCAATGGCCGAGCACACCACAGCGGCGCTGGACGTCGCGCTGGCGTACCACCGATCCTGGACGAGCCGCGACTTCGACCGGGCCATGACCTACATCGCCGAGGACATCGTCTGTGGCGGCATGGCAGCTCTCCTCGGAGGACGCAGGTCGGGTCAGGGGCGTGGCTTGTGCGGAAGATGATGCACCTCGACGTCGATCTCCCCGGCGACGGGTCGATCCGTCAACTACGCTCGCTCGGTCGGGGAATCGCGCGCTACAGCGCCCGAAGACGAGATCCGGGCCTCGACGCTCGAGCTCGTCTTCGTCTTCACCCTGAGGCAGCTCACGGCGGTGCTGGCCGACAGCCTCGACGAGCGCGGTCTGCTCCAGGTCGCGGTTATGCTGGGCGTGATCCGGTGGATGTACGGCGGCTCCGTCTGGCTCACGCGCCCTCGCTCCCAGCGCATCGGGGCGGCTCCCTGCTGGGCGGGACGGGTACCTATCCAGTCCCTACGACGGCGCGCCGCCGTTGTCGATCGCGATCGTGTTGCCGTCGGGGTCCTTGAACCACGTGCTCCAGCTGGCGACCGTCGCGGTCGCGGTGCCAGCGTGCTCCGAAGCGTAGACCTGCCGGAAGCTGCCACTCCCGCACGGGTAGATCCGCACATGGCTCGTCCCGTGTCGCCGAGGGGCGACAGGCCGAGCGTCCCCTCGTAGAACTCCGCGGCCTTTGCTTCCCACTCCGTGCGACCCTCCGCCGCCTCGCTTGCGCGCTCAGGCGTCGGGCGACTGGCACGGTCACCGCAACCGGTAGACCGCCCAGGCGATCCCCCCTTGACTTGAAGGACGCTTGAGGTCCTAGCCTCGCTCGGGATGCCTGTCAGTCCAGAGGAGAGACCGCCGCGCGCGCACGCCTCGGGCACCTTCGCGCTCGGCGGCGAGCTGAGCGTCCACCGCCTCGGGTTCGGAGCGATGCGGCTCCCCGGCGCGCGGGGCGAGCCCCGCCCCCGCGCGGCCCGCGAGATGCTGCGCGAGGCGGTTCGGCTGGGGGTCGACCTGATCGACACCGCGCACGCCTACGGCCGCTCCGAGGACCTGATCGCCGAGGCGCTGCATCCCTACCCGGAGGGCCTGCTGATCGCCACCAAGGGCGGGCTCCGCCGCGGTGGCAACCCCGACGGGCGACCTGAGCGCCTGCGAGCCGACTGCGAGGACAGCCTGCGTCGGCTTCGACTCGAGACGATCGACCTCTGGCAGCTGCATCGAATCGATCCCGAGGTACCACTCGAGGAGCAGTTCGGCGCCATCCGCGAGCTCCGCGACGAAGGGAAGATCCGCTTCGTCGGGGTCTCGGAGGTATCCGTCGAGGAGCTGCGCCGTGCCCGTCAGCTGATCGAGATCGCCACCGTTCAGAACCGGTTCAATCTCGCCGAGCGTGCAGCCGAGGATGTCCTAAGGGCATGCGAGGCGGACGGCCTCGGTTTCCTCCCCTGGGCTCCGATCGGGATGGGCGACGTCCTCGACTCCATGGACGCGCTCGCGAGCGCAGCGGCCAGGCACGGAGCGACGCAGGCCCAGATGGCACTCGCCTGGCTGCTCCACCGATCACCCGTCGTGCTGCCGATCCCCGGCACGGGATCGCCCGAGCACCTGCGCGAGAACGTCGGCGCCGCGCTGATCGAGCTGTCCGAGGACGAGCTGGCGGCTCTGGAGGGCGGAGCCCCGCAACCGAGCTGACAGCCGCCGGGGAGACCGATCACCTCAGGCCCGGAAGGGTGACGCTGCGCGACGACCTGTCCGGCGTCGGCATCGGCTACGTCGACGCACGGCTCTCGCGGCCACGAACCTCACCCGGGCACGGCGCCCTGGACCAACGATCAGCGCCTCGTGTCTGTCACGGCCCGTCTTGGGCATGCCTTCGGCTCCGTCACTCGAAGGCCTCGAGCTACCGATCCGTCCGCTGAGGTAAAGAGGCCCGTCAGCCGCCGAGCGGACGGTCACCGATCCAGTAGCGCGGGCCGGCGCCGCGCGCGGCCGCGCGATCGTCGGGATTGGCGAGCTTGCAGCGCTCGAGCGACAGGCAGCCACACCCGATGCATTCGGTCAGCCCGGCCTTGAGGCGCTCGAGCTCGGCGATCCGCCGATCGATCCGCGAGCTCCACTTGCTCGACAGGCGTGACCAGTCTCGCCGGTTCGGCGCGCGATCGGGCGGAAGCTTGCCGAGCTCTGAGCCGATCTCCTCCAGGCTCAATCCGACGCGCTGCGCGAAGACGATGAACGCGATCCGCCGCAGCACCGGCCGGGAGTAGCGGCGATGGCCCGAGCCGGCGCGCTCAGACGTGATCAGGCCTCGCTCCTCGTAGAAGCGCAGCGCCGAGGCTGCGACGCCGCTGCGCCGCGAGACCTCGCTGATCGTCAGCAGTGTGACCATGGCAGGGAGGGAAGCACATTTTGACCTTGACATCAAGCTCACTTGAACTTGTAGCTTCTGTCAGAACATGCCCGAAGCGCGAGGAGTTGAAATGACCGACACACCAACAGCGAGCGAGCGGATCACCGATGAGGTCACCTCCTGGCCAGGAGTGGAGGCCGGCTCGGGCCGCCGCGGTGAGTTCGCCTTCAAGCTCGGTGGCCACGAGATCGGCCACCTGCACGGCGACCACGCGGCCCACTTCGGCTTCCCGAAGAGCGTCTGGACCGAGCTCATGGAGCAGGGACGGATCGTCGAGCACCCGGTGTTCCCCGGCAAGGCGGGTCCGGGCGCGCGCCGGATCGAGACCCAGGCCGACGTCGATGATGTGATCGAGCTGCTCCGGCTCAACTACGACCGCCTCGTCGCCCGCCACGGCGTCCCGTCAGAGGCCCGAGCGTGATCCTCGTCACCGGAGCGACCGGCCACGGTGGGTGGGTCCCTACGTAAACGTGCCGATCCTCGACACCGGGCAACGCCAACCGCACGCACGCGCGCTCTACGTCTCCGCAGGGTATGTCGCGATCTCCGACTACAGCGGCAATCCCGTACGGCGCCTCCCGAGCCGAGGATCTGCGCGAGTCGGCGATCGTATTGAGCCTGAATCCACCGTATCGCCCCTTCATGCTCACCTGACCGGCCCCGTCAACGCTTGAGGGCGGTCGGAGGGTCTTGCTCGGCGGCAGTGGCGCCTGAGCGGGGTCGGATCGTCGCTTCGGGGCCGGGCGTGGGGCGTTCGCGGGCAGGCTGAAGCACCCGGGCGGGCGGGGCGAGGCACCGAATCGACGTGGGCGAGGGCGCGCTGCTCAGGGAACTGCGGGGATCGCTCTGATCCGTGCGAGCGCGGCGGCGAATGCGTCTTGCCAGGGCCAGTGCCTTGGGAGGTGGAGGGTCCACTGGCGGGCGGAGCGTGTCAGCCTGCCGGGCATGCGCAGGTAGCGCCGGCGGAAGGTGCGTGCGGCCCGGCGGGGCTGGTCTGGGAGGCCGATGATCGCCGACCAGCGGGCGAGGTTGTGGGCGAGGCAGGCGATCACGCACCAGGCGGAGTTGGCGCTGAAGTGGCCCGAGGGGAAGTGGCGAGCGCCCCGTCCTTTAGGTCTGAGATGTGGATCTCGACGACGGCGTGGTCGCGGTGCTCGGCCTCGACGAGCTCGATCGCCTCGGCCCGGTTGGTCGCGAAGGCGAAGTAGCGCCAGTCGGGATAGAGCTCGCCCTGGGCCTCGAAGGTGCGCACCCGGCGCACGATCAGCCGCTCTGATCCGAGCGTCGTCTCGGCGATCTGCGCCTCGCCCGTATCGGGGTAGTCGGCGAGCGGCGCCCAGGCGTCCTGTCCGATCGCCTCGATCGCCTCGCGCACGTGCTTGTGGAGCTTGACGCCGATCGAGTAGGCGACCCCCTCGCAGCGCAGCCAGGCGAACAGCTTCGCGTTCCAAAACCCGGAGTCGGCGCGCAGCAGGATCTCGGCGCCTGCCCCGGCCCGCCTGACCCGCGCGATCAGCTCCTGGGTGAAGCGGATGAGCCCGCGCTGGGTGTTGGCCGACCCTTTGCGGTTTCGCACGTGCAGCACCTCGCCGGTCTCGGCGCGCGAGGCCAGCAGCGGGTGATAGCCGAGCACCTTGGTGTAGCCGTAGGCGGCGCCCTGCTTGAGCCGGCCGTGGACCTCGCCGACGAACGAGTCGACATCGATCACCAGCCGAGCGGAGCCCGGGCCGGCACCGGCCCTCCAAGCGCGGGCGAGCGCCTCGCCGAGCACCCGGTCGAGCTGGCGCACGTGACCGAAGGTGAAGGCGCGCAGGAACGTCCCGAGCGTCGAGGGCGCCATCACCCGGTGGCCGAGGACCTTGCCCGTCGAGCCCGAGCGCAACAGGTCACAGTCCTCGATCGAGTCCGCCCCGGCGAGGATCGCGTTGACGAGCGTCATCACCTTGCGCCCGGGGCGAAAGGCGCCCCGCCGGCGGCCCAGATCGACCCAGCGGTTGATCAGCCGCTCGAGCCCGAGTCGCTCGGCCGAGGTGCCCGCCAAGATCAACCCGGCGTCAGCGACCGAGCGCGAATCGTCGAAGCGCACCTGCACCGAATCGAGGCTCGCGGGGGCGCTGACAACCGCCGCTTCATCGTTCATCATCCGGGTGACCTCCTGACGTGGGGCCGCGGATGCCGATACATCCGCTGAAAAGCCCTGCTCAGGAGGTCATTATGGGTCCCCGACCGGACGGAAACCGCTCATTGATAGCAGGCAATACGGTGGATTCAGGCTTAGCCTGCGTCATGTCGGCACCCCCATGATTGCGGTCCCCACCGAGGCCACTCCTCGACGGTCAACCCGCGCATCTCATGCGCGGGTGCCGACGCTTACATCAGTTGCGGATGCTTACGCCGACGGTCCATAGGGTCTAGGAGCCTGGGTCAGTAACCACGCCTGACCCGTCCGGTCCGGAGTCGAAGATCTCCCTGCACACGACGGGGAGGTTCGCATGTCGGCAGCGGTGGAGGAGGGACAGCTGTTCGAGGCGGAGGCCGAGGACGCCGACGTTCGCGCACAGGCACCCGAGCGGGCGTCCGCGCAGCACAAGACCTTCCGTCCCTATGCCCCCGACCAGGTGCTGCTGATGGCGCCGGTGTTGCAGGAGTGGGTGCCGGAGGGGGACCTGGCGCACTTCGTCTCGGACCTGGTCGACTCCGCACTGGATCTGGGGCCGATCTACGCCGACTACGAGGACGAGCGCGGCTATCCGCCCTACGACCCGCGCTTGATGCTCAAGCTCTTGATCTACGGCTACGCGAGCGGCGTGGTCTCCTCGCGCAAGCTCGAGGCCGCGACCCACCGCGACGTGGCGGTGCGGATGCTGTGCGCCGACCAGCACCCCGACTACCGCTCGATCGCCCGCTTTCGGGCGCGTCACCTGGAGGCGCTGGCGGAGCTGTTCGTGCAGGCGCTGCGGCTGTGCGCCAAGGCGCGCCTGGTCGGACTCGGGACACTGGCGCTCGACGGCACCAAGCTGCGCGCCAACGCCTCGCGCCACAAGGCGATGAGCTACGCGCGGATGGTCAGGGCCGAGGCGCAGCTTCGGTCAGAGATCGACGCCCTGCGCGAGCGCGTGGGAGCGCTGCTGGCCGACGCCGAGGCAATCGACCGAGCGGAGGACGAGCGCTTCGGGTGCGATCGCCGCGGCGACGAGCTGCCCGCCGAGCTTCAGCGCCGCGAGGGCCGCCTCGAGGCGATCCGGGAGGCCAAGGAGGCTCTCGAGGCCGAGGCGACCGAGGCCGAGCGCGCGCGGCGCTCAGAGCTCGAGGCACAGGGCAAGAAGCCCCGCCGCCCGCCCGATGGGCGCGATCCGTTTAAGCCCAAGCCCAAGGCGCAGCGCAACTTCACAGACCCAGACTCGAAGATCATGAAGACCTCCGATGGCGCCTACCACCAGTGCTTTAACGGCCAGGCGGTCGTCGACTCGAGCACCCAGGTGATCGTCGCGGCCGAGCTCTCCGCTGAGGCTCCCGACCAACGCCAGCTCCGACCGGCGCTCGACCAGCTCTCAGAGAACCTCGAGCTGGTCGGCGACGAGCTGCCCGATGAGGCGGTGCTGCTCGCTGACGCCGGCTACTTCTCCGAGGACAACGTCCAGATCACCTCAGAGCACGGCCTCGACCCCCACATCGCCACCGGCCGCTTCAAGCACTCAGAGCCCCAGGCGCCGCCGGGGCCGGGGCCGCTCCAAAAGGGCGCGACCCCGAAGCAGCGCATGGCGCGCAAGCTGAAGACCGAGCGGGGCCGCACCGCCTACGCCCGCCGCAAGACGATCGTCGAGCCCGTCTTCGGTCAGATGCAGACCGTCCAGGCAGCTCGACAACTCCTCCTGCGCGGCGAGCGAGCGGCGCGCTGCCAGTGGCGCTTCAACTGCGCAGTGCACAACCTGCTGAAGCTCCATCGAGCGGGCGGCCTGAGCCTGGTGGCGGGGACCTGAACGAGGGCGGGGCGCAGATCCCCCACCCCACCACCCAGGAACCGCCGCCAGCGCCCGGATGCGACCACCGAGCGATGATCGAGCTCCCCGGCGCTGCCTCTCGCAGTTCAGCTCCCCGCCGGTCGCGTTAGCGACCCGCGCTCCTAGCCCGTCGCT
Organism: Thermoleophilaceae bacterium; assembly: GCA_013812485.1. GTDB lineage: Bacteria > Actinomycetota > Thermoleophilia > Solirubrobacterales > Thermoleophilaceae > JACCUC01. The sequence continues at coordinate 3,124 of JACCTJ010000261.1, read as the reverse complement.
CAGGGTGCGAGCGGGTCAAGCGTGCGCGCCACCTCGACTATGACGACGGCTGTGTGGAGGACGACGCGCCGCGCGTCCTCCCACACGAGCGACTCGCCCTCCTTCTGGCCGCCGTGCTCCTGACGCTGCGCGATGTTGACGACCTCGCGCCAGTAGCCGAACAGCGCGTCGAGGAAGTCGGTGCGTCGGTCGCCGAGTGTCGGCCGGTGCATCTGAACCACAGCCGAAAGGCGGTCGAGCGTGTGCGTGGGGTTCGAGTTGACGGCGGGCGGCTGATGGCGCTCGACCAAGCCGGTGGCGAACGCTTGGAGCGCCTCTCGCGCGTGGTGCCCGACGGCCGTGAGCTGCTTCTGCGAGTCGCGTCCCCACAGCATCCTCTCGGCCTCCGCGAAGCTCTGGTAGGCCGCGCCGTACCGGCTGCGGAACGGCTCCGAGTCGAGGTAGCCGCGCACGTCGTCTTCGACCTCCCGGACCGGCTCGCCCGCCCGGGTTTTCATCGCCGCGTAGAACCTCTCGCCCTCCGGCGTGACTCGAAACCGAGTCGAACCTTGGCCGTCCTCGATGATCCGAAGCAACCCGGCGGCTGCAAGTACCTCGATGTCGCCGTCGGCGACCATCGGCCCGTCGTGAGGGAGGCCGCCACCCGCGACGAGCGCGCCCTGCTCCAACAGCATCAGGAAGAACTCGCGCTTGTTGCGGTCCGCCACGGTGCGGGACGCCTCCACCAGCGTCCCGAGTAGCTGTTCTTGCTCTGGCTCTAGGAGGGTTTGGCGAAACCCGCCAAACCGCTTGGCGAAACCAGCGCGTAGACGATAGGTCGGAGGCGCGACATCGAGGTACTTGCAGCCGCCGGGTTGCTACTGCGCAAGGCGGTGCTCATGCTCTCGACGATCACGCTGCTCGCGCTGATCTGGGTCGCGAGGTACGCCGTGCTCGGACTGTGGATTCCGGCGGCAATCCCTCTTGCCTACTAGCTCAACGCCGATCGAGACCGCAAGATAGGAGCTGGTCACACCGTTCTTTGAGGTAGGATGGGCTGGATCGCCCGCTACATCGGTCGAGACCTTGAACGAGCCCAGGTGCTCGCTCTGTTGGCCGGTCGCGTCCTTACCGCCGGTTCCCCATACGGACCCAGCCGCTCGAGGCCGGATCGCGCCGCGGCTCTTGATGCTGACCCCAACGTCCCGGCAGAAACCGCGTCCGGCGCCATTCGCAGGTCCGAAACCTCGAGCGCCCCGCCCAGCACGCGGCACGCCGCCTGAACTCGCCCCTGGCGCCCGGCAGCCCGCTTGGACCTCGCCCTCTGCCCTGACCGTTAAATCAGAGGCCTTAGCTTCGCCTTCACCTTGACCGCCAGGTGCGCGCCGCGCGACACGGTGTACAGGCCGACGGCGCCCGGCACCCACAGGGGGGCGGTAAGAGCAGCGTGGAGGACCTTCACCAGCTTCGTTGAACACGAAGGAAGTCTTGAGCTGCCGGTCGGGTCAGGCGCCATCGCCCCCGAAGTCGCGCTGGAACTCAAGACGTCGGCACGGCGAAGACCTCCGGAGAGGCGTGAAGGCGGTCGACTCTCTACGCCGAGAGGTGCGGGACCCGTGCTAGGCGGAAGGTGCGGTCAGTTTCGGCGGCACGCGGTGCGCCGATGCCGTCCCTTCGAGCGCGCCAGCGAGGTCGAGTGCCGGCGCTTCCTCGCCTTCGAGCAAGTGGGCGTAGGTGTCGAGCGTGAACGCGGCGGAGTGGTGCCCGAGCGCCCGGGAGACCTGGACGACGTTCACGCCGCGCGCGAGCTGCAGGCTTGCGTAGGTGTGCCTGAGGGTGTGGAACGCTGCCCACGGCGCGCCAGCTTCCTCCATGAGCGGCTTTACTACTCGGCGGCGCAGGTTGTCGGCGTCAATAGGTGTGCCGTTGCGGTTCACGAAGATGAGCGCCTCGGGCACGTCCGGGAGGTCGGCTAGGTCAGCACGCAGCCGGTTGACGAGCTCGCGTGAGAGCGGCACGTCGCGCCGGCCGTGGCGGGACTTCGGCGGCTCGACCCGGCCCTTAACGAATGCGCGCCGGATGCGTACGTGCGGGCGTGCCCCGTCGAGCGCCAGGTGGCGGCGCTGGAGCGCGAGCGCTTCGGACACTCGGAGGCCGGTGGCGGCGAGCAGCTCGATCAGCGTACGGTGACGCACGGGGGCGAGCCCGAGCGCGGTGGCGAGCTGCTCGCGCGAGAGGGCCTTGACGTCCTCGGCGTCGTCGTCGCGGACCTCTTGGCGGACGGGGAGGCGCAGCCCGTCCGCCGGATTGTGCCTGAGCAGCCCTTCGGCCTTGGCTGTCCCGAGCGCGGCACGCACGGGAATGACCGCGTTAGCAACCGTGGCATCGGCGAGCCGCCGGCCCTGCCTGCCGGCGTCGGCGAGCCAGGCGACGTACTGGGCCATGTGGTGCGGCGTCACGTCTACCAGCCGCAACCGCTCGCCGAAGTAGCGGTGGGCGTATTGGTCGAGCAGTCGCCGGTACTCGGCACGTGTCCCCTCGCGAAAGCCACGCCGACCTGTGCCTTGGTAGCGGTCGATCCACTCTGCGAGGAACTCGCGCAGCGTCACGCGCGAGGGAGCGTGGAACTCGCCGCGGTCGCGGTCGGCGTGACGGGAGGCACGGATCGCCCGTGCCTCCGCAAGCGTACGCGCCGACTCCTTGCGCTGCCGGCCCGCGGCGCGGTAGATCACGACGTAGCCCCCGAGCGAGCCGTCCGCGCGCTTGCGGCGGTAGATGCCGGGTGTGTTGGTCACGACCAGACGCCGGCCCTCGCGGGCGCGGGTCGGGCTAGGGTCCGTGGTGCTCATGGATGAGCAGTCCGCGCGTGATCGAATGCGCGAGTCGAGGCCGTCCTCGTGACTCCTTTCAACAGCGACCGAAGTTCCGGTGGGGAGCAAACCCCCCCGCCCCGGCCCACGAAGGCGCCGCACTTGCTCCCAACCCGACGCTCGCCCCGATATCAACGGAACCGCGCCTGTCGTCCGAGCCACTAGTACCTTGTCCGCCTATTCCGGTTCACTTGACCAGCGGCTTGCCCGCGTAGGTCCAGGCGAACGGCTTCGCGGTGGGGTTGTAGCGCTCGATGAACGCCAGCAGCTGGGCC
>JACCTJ010000254.1 GCA_013812485.1 Thermoleophilaceae bacterium | reverse complement strand
GTGCCGACGCGCTCCCCGCGCCGCGCGGCGACGAGCGCTCCCGGCTCGAGTCCGTTCACGATCGAGGTCGGGATTCCGGCTGCTGTCGCCATCTCCGCCGCCACCACCTTCGAGCGCATCCCGCCCGAGCCGAGCGGCGAGCTCGCCGCGCCGATCTCGAGGTCGCCGAGCGACTCGAAGTCCGAGACCTCGGACACCAGCTCCGCGCTCGGGTCGCGGCGGGGGTCGGCGGTGTGCAGACCGTCGGTGTCGGTGAGCAGGAGCAGCAGCTCCGCGCCGATCAGGATCGCCACCTGGGCGGCGAGGAAGTCGTTGTCCCCGAAGGAGATCTCGTCGGTCGCGGTGGTGTCGTTCTCGTTGATGACCGGGACGACCCGCCACGCCAGCAGGCGCCGCAGCGTGGCGCGGGCGTTCAGGTAGTGCGTCCGCGCTGACATGTCGAAGAAGGTGAGCAGCACCTGGGCGCTCGACACGCCGCGCGCGGCGAGCAGCTCGTCGTAGATCCTGTAGAGCTTTCCCTGGCCGACCGCCGATGCGGCCTGGAGCTCGTCCATGGCGCGCGGGCGGGCGCCGAGGCCCATCGCGCCGATCCCGCGCGCGATCGCCCCGGAGGTGACGATAATCGCCCCGTCACCTGCGCCGTGGAGCTCGGCGACCTCGGCGCAGACGCGCTCGATCACCTCGAGGCGGAGGTGACCTTCGTCCTGCGAGACGACGCTCGAGCCGAGCTTGACCACCACCGGTGCCATGGCGCCAAGGTTAGGCGGCCACGGCTGGTATGCCTCGTCGCTTGGGCGGGGACTGGGCGATCCGGACGGGGCGGCGCGACGACGTCGAGGCCGTGCTCGAGCTGTGGCTCGCCGCAGGCAGCGTCCCCACCCCGACCGACTCGCGCGAGGCGCTGCTCGTTCTCCTCGCCCACGACGAGGAGGCGCTGGTGGTCGCGGAGGCCGGCGGCGCGCTGGCCGGCTCGCTGATCGTGGCGTGGGACGGCTGGCGCGGAAGCTTCCATCGGCTGGCGGTCTCCCCCCGTCACCGGCGCCGCGGTCTGGCCACGGAGCTCGTGCGTCGTGGAGAGCAGCGCTTGCGCGAGCGCGGCGCGCTCCGGCTGACCGCGATCGTGGCGAGGAGCGAGCCCGCCGCGTTCGCGCTGTGGGAGGCGCTCGGCTACGCATGGCAGCCCGATCACCTTCGCTTCACCCGCGACCTCGGCTGACGCCCGCGCCCCCGACTCAGCGCAAGGGCGCGCCCGGATCGAGCTCGAACAGCGTGCCGGCGATCTCCACGTCGTCGCCCGCACGGAACCCGACGGCCTCGAGGGCGCGGATGACGCCGAGCCCGCGCAGGCGCTCCTCGAGGTAGCGCAGCGCGTCGGGATTCTCGAGATCGTGCCGGGCGACCAGGCGCTCGACCGCGGGCCCGGTCACCCGGAAGCCTCCGCTCGGAGCCGGCTCGACGTCAAACGAGTCGCCGCCGCCGGGGCGGTAGACCCGGTGCGCGGCGCTCGGCATCGGCGCCTCCCCGGCCGGCGGCGAGACCTCGTCGGGCACCGGGACCGCCCGCAGCACGGCCGCCCCGAGCTCTTCGAGCCCCTGGCCAGTGGCCGCCGAGGTGACGAGCACCTCGAGCACAGAGTCGCCGAGGCGGTCGCGCCACTCGGTCGTGACCGCCTCGGCCTGCTCGGGCGGCACGAGGTCGGACTTCGAGAGACAGAGCAGCCGGGGAAGCTCCTCGAGCCCCGCGGCGTGTCCAGCGAGCTCGGCCTCGACGGTGGCGTGGTTGTCCACCGGCTCCGACCCGTCCACCGGCGCGAGGTCGAGCACGTGGACGAGCAGCCGGGTGCGCTCGATGTGGGCCAGGAAGTCGTGCCCGAGCCCCGCGCCCTCGTGGGCGCCCTCGATCAGGCCCGGGATGTCGGCCACCACGAGCTGGCGCTCCTCGCCCTCGAGCACGCCGAGCACCGGCTCGAGGGTGGTGAACGGATAGTCGGCGACCCGGGGCTGGGCTCGGGTCATCCGCGCCAGGAGCGACGACTTGCCGGCGTTCGGCAGCCCGACGAGGCCGGCGTCGGCGAGCAGCTTGAGCTGGAGCTCGATCCATCCCTCCTCCCCAGGCAGGCCGCGCTCGGCGAAGCGAGGAGCCTGGCGGGTGGACGTGGCGAAGCGGCGGTTGCCGTGCCCGCCCGCGCCCCCGCGGGCAACCACGGCGCGCTCGCCGCCGGTGCGCAGGTCGTAGCGCGCCTCGTGCAACGGGTCCTCGACCACGGTGCCGGGCGCAACGGCGATCTGGAGCTCGCGCGGGCTCGCCCCGTGGCGGCTAGCCCCTTCGCCGTGGCCACCGCGCGCCGCCTTGAAGTGAGCGCGGCGGCGGAAGTGGCCGAGGTCGCGCAGCGAGGCGTCGCAGACGAGCACCACGTCGGCACCACTCCCGCCGTCACCGCCGTCGGGGCCGCCGCGCGGGACGTGCGCCTCGCGGCGGAAGGAGACGACTCCGTTGCCGCCTGCGCCGGCCTGCACGAAGATCTTGGCGCGGTCGGTGAACAACGCTTCGGGCGCGGGCGCGCCCGGCGAGCTACTCGCCGGGCAACACCGAGATCACGCGCCCCCTCCGGCCGGTCTTGAAGTCGACCGTGCCCGGACGGGCGGCGAAGATGGTGTCGTCCTTGCCGATGCCGACGCCGACGCCGGGACGGAACCGGGTGCCGCGCTGGCGCACGATGATCTCGCCGCCGGTGACCGTCTGGCCCGCGAAGACCTTGACGCCGAGGCGCTGAGCCTGCGAGTCGCGGCCGTTGCGGCTCGATCCGAGTCCCTTCTTATGCGCCATCCTCGGTCTCCTTGTCCGCCTGGCCCGGGCGCTTGCGCGACATCATCTTGATCTCCCTGACCTCGAGGCGGGTCAGATCCGAGCGGTGGCCCATGCGCTTCTTGTAGCCGTGCTTCGGCTTGAACTTGAGCACGTGGATCTTCGGCCCGCGCTCGTGACCGGCGACCACAGCCTCGACCTTGACCTTGGCCAGCTCGCCGGGGTCGAGGATCGCCTCGTCGTCGCGAAAGAGGATCGGCCGGAGCTCGACCTTGGTGCCCTCGTCCTCGCGCATACGGTTCACGAGCAGGGAATCACCCTCCTCGACGCGGTACTGGCGGCCGCCGACTTTGACGATTGCGTACATGGCAAGAGAAGACGCCCACCGGGGCGTCGCGACCGCGAGTCTAGCGCGCGCGAGGCGGCGGGCGGGTCCGCGTTCGCCCATAGACTCGCCGCTCGATGAGGGCGTTCCGATCGCTGTTCGCGCTGCTGGTCGGCGCCCAGGTGGGCTATTCGTTCCTGCCTCCGCGGCACCTGACGGCGGCCACCCGCTCGATCGTCGTGCTGATGCTCATCGCCGCCGGCGCCGAGGCGGTCGACGCGAGGGGAGCCCGCCGCGGCGCGACCCTGCTCCTCGGCGCGGGCAGCACCGGTTTCGCCGTCGAGCTCGCGGGCGTGGCCACCGGCCGTCCGTTCGGCCACTACCACTACAGCGACAAGCTCGGCCCGCGGGTCGCCGGCGTTCCCCTGCTCGCCGGCGCGGCTTGGGCGATGATGTCGCGCCCGGCGTGGGTGGTCGCCGGCCTGATCGATCGCCGCCCCGCCGTCCGGGTGCCGCTGGCCGCGGGAGCGCTGACCGCGTGGGACGTCTTCCTCGATCCGCGCATGGTGCGCGAGGGCTACTGGTCGTGGCCCGGCGGCGGTCGCTACGAGGGCGTTCCGGCCTCGAACTTCCTCGGCTGGCTCGGCACCGCGCTGGTGATCTTCTCCTCCTGGGCGACGCTCGAGCACGGGCCGGGCGAGTCCGAGGTCGCGGCCCGCGACGACGGCGCCCTCGCCCTGTACGCCTGGACCTGGATCGGGGAGACGGTGGCCAACGTGGCGGTCTGGCGCCGCCCGCGGGTCGCCGCGGCCGGCGGCGCGGCGATGGGGCTGTTCGCGGTGCCCGCCCTGGCGCGCCGGCTCGCCGGGCACGGTCCGCGCGCCCTTCGACGCTCGCGATGAGAATCGTGGTGGTCGGTGCCGGCGTGGGCGGCCTCGCCGCGGCCGCGCGGCTGGCCGCGCTCGGGCACGCGGTGACGGTCCTCGAACGCGCGACGGTCACCGGCGGCAAGTGCGGGCTGGTCGAGCTCGGTGGCTACCGCTTCGACTCGGGCCCGTCGCTGCTGACCATGCCCTGGGTCTTCGAGGAGCTGTTCGCCGCCACCGGCGCCCCGCTCGACGAGGAGCTCGAGCTCGTTCGCGTCGAGCCGGTCACGCGCTACCGCTTCGCCGACGGGACAGGGTTCGACCTCGGTGCCGACCTCCCGCCCACCCTCGCCGCGCTCGAGCGATGGTCGCGGGGAGCGGGCACCGACTGGGCCGCCTTCATGGGGGCCTGCGCGAGCATGTGGCCGGCCTCGCTGCGCTACCTGAGCGCCCCGCCGCCGTGGCCGCCGCGCCGCCCGTCGCCAGGTGAGCCGAGCCCCCATCCGCTCGACCTCCTGCGCGTGCGCCCGTGGCGCACGCTGCGCTCGCTCGCGAAGGCGCACCTGCGCGATCCTCGTCTCCGGCTCGTGGCCGAGCGGTTCGCGACCTACGCGGGGGCAGACCCCCGGCGAGCGCCGGCGGCCCTGGCGGCGGCCGGCTACGTCGAGCACGCCTTCGGGGCATGGCACGTCGCGGGCGGGCTGCACCGGCTCGTGGAGGCGCTCGCCCGGCGGGTCGAGCGCCTCGGCGGCGAGCTGCGGCTCGAGACCGGCGCACGCCGGATCGCCTGCGCGGCCGGAAACGGGGCAGCGCTGCGGGTGCGAGCGGTCGAGACCGACGCCGAGGCCATCGAGTGCGACGCGGTGGTATGCGGAGTCGACGCGCAGGCTCTCTTCGCAGACCTGCTCGCGCGTGGCAGCGAGGGCGCGCGCGGCCGCCGCGAGGCCTCGCGCGTGCTCGAGGCCGAGCGCTCGCTCTCGGGCTTCGTGCTCATGCTCGGCCTGCGCGGGCGCACCCCCGAGCTGACCCACCACACGATCCTCTTCCCGGCCGACTACGACGCCGAGTTCGACGACGTCTTCCGCCGTCGCCGACCCGTCGAGGACCCGACGCTCTACCTGAGCGCCTCGGTGGCCACCGACCCGACCCAGGCGCCGGCCGGCGGCGAGAACCTGTTCGTGCTCGCCAACGCGCCGACCGACGGCGGCGGGCTCCACTGGGACGAGCGCGCGGAGAGCTACGAGGCGCATCTGCTCGAGCGCCTCGCCGCCCGCGGCCTCGATGTGCGCGAGCGGATCGAGGTCCGCGCGCGCCGCACCCCGGCCGACCTCGAGCGTGAGACGGGGGCGCCGGGCGGGGCTATCTACGGGGCGGCGCCGCACGGACGGCTGCGCGGAAGCCTCGAGCGGCCGGGCAACTCCGGCCGCGGGATCGACGGGCTGCACCTCGTCGGCGGGACCGTCCACCCGGGCGGCGGGCTCCCGCTCGTCGCGCTCGGAGCCCGCCTCGTCGCCGAGGCGATCGGCCCGGCGGCCTGAGCCCGGGCGCGGACGCTCACTCGGAGATCGACCGGCGCGCGCGCCGCGCGCGCTCAGGCCGCCGCGAGCGGATCCCTCCCGTTCCACGTCCCCTGCGATCCGTACGGACTAAAGCGCGCGAACAGCTCCTCCGAGTACCAGCGCTCGGCGCGGGTCCGGCGCACGACCTCGCGGTGGTCTGGGCGACCGTAGGCGTAGCGGCGAGCCCCCTCGAGACTGCGCCACAGCGAGAAGGTGGCCTGGCGCGCCAGCGGCCACTCCCCCACGCCCACGGATTCGATCAGGTCGGGCTGGCGCACCAGATCGGTCGCCGGCGGATCGATCGCGCGGTAGAAGCGGGCCAGGGCGAGCGGACGGATCG
>JACCTJ010000243.1 GCA_013812485.1 Thermoleophilaceae bacterium | reverse complement strand
TCGCGCCGGGGGCGGCCAAGGACATCGTGACCAGCGCGATCACGAACCTGGCCAGCTCCAAGGGCGCGGCGGGGATCGCGTTCGTCATCGGGCTCGTGGTGGCGCTGAACTCGGCGTCCAGCTACGTCTCGGCGTTTACGCGCGCCTCGAACTCGATCTACGACGTGGAAGAGGGGCGCCCGGTCTGGAAGCTCAAGCCTCAGCAGATCGGGATCGTGCTGGTCCTGCTGCTGCTGCTGGTGGCGATCACGGTGGCCGTGGTCGTGAGCGGGCCGTTGGCCAAGGGGGTCGGCATGGTAGTCGGCGTCGGCGACTCGGCGGTCAAGGTCTGGGACATCGCCAAGATCCCGGTGATCCTGATCGTGGTCTCGTTCATGTTCGCCTTCCTGTACAAGGCGGCGCCCAACGTGAAGCAGCCCGGCTTCAAGTTCGTCAGCCCGGGCGGAGTGGTGGCGCTGGTGGTCTGGATCATCGCCTCGCTGCTGTTCACGCTGTATGTGGCCGAGTTCGCCTCCTACAACAAGACGTACGGGTCGATGGGCGGGGTGATCGTCTTCTTGGTTTGGCTGTGGATCACCAACATCGCAATCCTGTTCGGGGCCGAGTTCAACTCCGAGCTCCAGCGCAGCCAGCAGATCGAGGCGGGTGAGCCCGCGCCGCTGGACGAACCGTTCCTGGAGCCGCGTGACACCAGCAAGCTCGACAAGAAGGCCAAGAAGTAGAAGAGGTGGGAGGCTGAAAGCTCGGCCCTAGTCGGCCAGGGGCGTGAATTAGGCAGCCGGACGAGAACCAATCAGCGACGGAAAGGCAGTTCGATGGCCGAGAAGAACAGCGAAAACGGGCGGCCCCACGGCCGCGAGAAGTTCGGCGGCTTCAACTGGGGGGCGGCCTTCTTCGGATGGCTCGTCGCGACAGCGGTCAGCGTCCTCTTGCTCGCGCTCGTAAGTGCGATCGGCGGCCCGATTGCGGGAAGCTCGTTTCGCACCGGGCAGCAGGCCGCGAGTTCTGCGGGGACGATCGGGATCATCGCCGGGATCGTGTTCTTGCTCGTGCTTGCGCTGGCGTACTACGCAGGCGGCTACGTCGCGGGGAGGATGTCGCGCTTCGACGGCGGTCGTCAGGGGCTCGGCGTTTTGGATCATCGGATTGGTAATCACGATTCTCCTGGCCATCGTAGGAGCGATCCTCGGCTCCCAGTTCAACGTGCTTTCACAGCTCAGCCTGCCGACCGTCCCGAACGCTGGCTCGTTGGGCATCGGCGCACTCGTGACGCTGGTGCTGGTGCTCGTCGTGACGGTGCTTGCAGCGATGGGCGGCGGTAAGGCGGGTCGGCGCTACCACCGCAAGGTCGACCGCGCGATTGACGCTTGAGAACACCTCATTCCTCGCTCGTGTCGCAGGGCGATCACCCCGATGAGCCCGCAAGAATCGTGTCGTCGACAGTCAGCTTGGTGGTTCGCGCCGGCGCCATGAACAGGGCCCGATCTTCGGTGCCGGGTCGTCTAGCAAGCCCGCCACTCTGAGCGGCGTGGCTGCTCCCGCCAAGGCCGGCCACGGCCGCCTCCGAGATCGAGTGCTGTCCGTTGGGAGGGACATGGCCGCGGACTTCCAACAACTCGAGCTGTTCACCTATGCCAACGCGATTGCCTTCTGCGTGCTGTTCGCTCTTGTCCCGTTCGCCCTCTTCGTGGTCGCTCTGCTCGGCTTCCTCGACCTGACTGTGCTGTGGACGCGCGATCTCGCCCCGGGAGTCGGAGCGATCGTGGGCCCGTCGGCCTTCGGAGTCCTTGATGAGACCGTGCGCCAGATCCTGGTCGCGCGACAGGGCTACTGGCTGACGGCCGGATTGGCTCTGACCGTCTGGGAACTCTCGAACGCAGTGTTCGCAGTGGGCGGAGCGCTCAACCGCATCTACCGGTTGAGCGACGAGCGACCGCTGTGGCACCAGTTTAGGCGGTCGATAGTACTCGGGGTCGTTGTCGGAATCTGCTTACTGGGCACACTGGCCGTGACCCAGGTCGTTCCCGGCCTTGCCGAGCGGACGCTCGCTCCCGGGACTTTCGCCGGCGTGCTCGGCTTCATCGCGCGGTGGGTGGTCGCCGTTGCGGCCATGCTGCTCGTGGTGGGCATGTTGATTCGATACGCACCCGCCGAGCCCGTCAAGTGGCGCTGGGTGGGCACCGGGACCCTCGTGACCGTGGGCGCCTGGAGCCTCACGTCGATCGGCTTCGGTGCCTACATCAGCGGCTTGGTCAACTACGGCTCGCTCTTCGGCGGTCTCGCCTTTCCGTTCATCCTCCTTCTGTACCTCTACGTGGCTGCCCTCGCCCTTCTCTTAGGGGTCTGGGTCGAGCGGCGCCAGCGTATGGGCGTCGTGCGGTCCGAGCACTCCGTGGGCGAGGGCGCTGAGGCGAGCTGAAACGTCTCGTCTGGAGTCCGCGAGCGTGACGCCTGCGTTTGGTGATGGACGCGGGCGCCGTGCGCTGTGGAGGGCTCGAGGCACAGCGCAGGAGGCTTCCCGCCGGCGGAAGGCACGCCGTCGCGAGCGCTGGCGAACTCACCCACCCGCGGGCGGCGGCTGCTCGGCGGCGTCGCCGCTTGCAGTCACCTGCACGTCGCGGGTCGACGACCGGCGGAGGGAGCGAAAGAGCGTCGCGAGCGTCGGAAACGGCACGGTGCTCGCCATCATCCCTGCGAGCACCACCGCGATCAAGCACACCGCGAGCGGCGGAGCCGCCGAGACCCCGAGTAGCACCGCGATCACCCCCGCGGGCGGGATCGGCAGGCCGACGAAGTAGTGGCGGTTCTCGACCAGCGAGAAGCGGGCGAGCCGCCAGGCACCGCAGAGCACAAACGCGAGGCAAGCTCCGATCCCGCCCACGGGGACCGCGTCGAGCGCACCCGTGTAGAGGACGAGCGCCGGCGCCGCGCCGAAGGAGACCAGGTCGGCCAGCGAGTCGAGCCGCGAGCCGAACTCGCACTCGGAGCCCGAACGGCGGGCGGCCAGCCCGTCGAGGCTGTCGCAGATTCCGGCCGCGAGGACGAGTACGGCCGCCCAGCCGGGATGGCCCTGAGCGACCACCACGAGCGCTAGGAAGCCGGCCAGGAGGTTCCCGCTCGTGATCAGGTTGGGCGGGCTGACGTAATCCTTCACGGAAGGCTCGCCGCCTCGCTCTGGGGCGCGTACGCGGTTGCCGGGTCGCACTCGACCGCGCCCTTGCCGGCCCGCCCACGCTCGCTGGC
>JACCTJ010000215.1 GCA_013812485.1 Thermoleophilaceae bacterium | reverse complement strand
CCCCAGCTGCAGGCGCGAGCCGAAGATCGGATCGAGCCCCTACGGGCCGGTTGAGGTCATCCTGCAAGCCAACCTGAAGCCGTAGGCGATGGCCGGTTTCGGAGCGGTGGCACCTCCTACCAGTACTGCCGCGACGCCACCGCCGACGATGAGGACGGCTGCTGTCACGTCGCGGTCGGCGCTGCATGTTGCGCCGCAGCTCCTCCAGCAGGTGGACATCCTTCATCTCAGCGCATCACGGGGCTAGTGTTTCCGCTGATATGAAGCTCGCGGTCGTGGGAAAGGGTGGTGTGGGAAAGACGTCCATCTCGGGGACGCTAGCCCGGCTGCTCGCTCGTCGCGGCCATCGCGTGCTGGCTGTCGACGGCGACCCCAACCCCAATCTCGCGCTCTCGCTCGGGATCTCGCCCGCGCGGATGGAGAGCATGCCGGCGTTGTCGTCCGAGCTGGTGGAGCGCACCGAAGAGGGCTACAGGCTGACCATGACGCTCGAGGAGCTTTGCGCGTCGCACTCGCTGCAGGCCCCCGACGGCGTGACGCTGCTGGCGATGAGGCCGGCACAACAGGCGGGGACCGGGTGACTGGGGATTCTCCACGCTACGGTTCGTAGCGTCGTCGCGGTGGCATCCGAAGCTCCTGAGGACGTGTGCCTCCTGGACATCGAGGCCTCGCTGGAGCACTTCTCGCAGAACAAGGCCCTGCACGCCGACACGTTGCTCGTGGTCGTCGAGCCCTACTTCCGCTCGCTGGAGACGGGGCGGCGCATGGTCGGGCTGGGCAAACAGCTCGCGCCGGAGCGGTTGGTCCTGGTCGCCAACAAGGTGCGCGACGGGCGCGAACTGGAGGCCGTGGAACAGCTCGCCGCCTCGGAGGGGATAGCGGTGGCCGGTACCGTGCCCTACGACGAGCGGCTGCTCGATGCCGAGCGGGCCGGCAGTGCGCTGCTGGACTTCGATCCCCACGCACCCGCGGTCATGGCCATCGACGAGCTCGCGCGAGAGCTACTCCCGACCGACGGGGACTGCTGACGGCGGGGTTCTGCCCGGTCGAGGGCGCGCTTGTGGGCGGTCCCAACCGGAGGGCTGCTCCGCCCTGCTGCCCCAACCATCAAGCTCGTCGCCTTCGAACGGGCGACGTCTCATCGGAGCCGGCGCCCAGCAGCTCGAGCCGCGCCGGTTCTGACACGGCCCTTGTTGCTCACCTGCAAGGTGATCCTCCTGAGCTGGGGTTGCGGGCTCGACATCATGCATTCTCCCTGCTCAAGAGGACGTTTCTTTGCCTCAGCGGCGGCTGCGGGGGGCGCTTTGATGAACGGTCGGGGCTAGTGCTGCGGCAGTCACCCCCACTACAGAAGTGAGCTACAGGCGGCCCCGCGGGGGCTCGAGGCTATGTGCCGCGGAGATTCCGCAGCCCGCCGGTAGCGAAGGGTCGGCAGGGAAGCGGTGGGTCCCGAGCTGGACGTCCGGCGGCGGCCACTTCGGGGGCATCTCCTCGTAGCGGATCGGCTCGCCATACTCCTGAGCTCGGTCGAACAGGAGCTCGAACGGAACGGCCTCGATCCCGAACTCGCCGGCGACGGTCGTCACGCGCTTGCGGTGGTCCTCCGAGGCATCGGGCAGCCACGAGAGGACGACGGGCTCAGCCCACTCGGCGCGCAGGCCGCTGTCGTAGACCTCGGCCTCACCCCAGAGCAGGGCGGCGCCGACGACGGCCGGGACGACGTCCGAGCCGTCGGCCCAGTGAGAGGGCGGGTTGTGCCACGCGTAAAGGCCGCAGGCGCAGTCGGGATGGGGCGCCACGTGAGGGGGTACGTGCCAAGGTCCCGCGTACTCTTCGCGCCGGCAGTCGGCCTTGTTCGGCCCGAGCGCCCAGCGGGCTCTGCTGGCGTTGAGCGAGGCGAGCTCATGTCCCTCGAGGCGCCATGCGCGGTAGCCGAGGGCCTCGCCCTGGCGCTTGCGCGGGAGAACCTTGGCGCCGCTCTCGGGGTCAAGGTGCCCCGATTCGCCGGCCACCGCGCGCTCGGCGGTCGCGCGAATGAGCCTGGTCGGGTCGACTGCGGCGTAGAGCTCGTCCCGCGCGACCCAGATCCAGGGCTGGCCGTCGTAGGAGACGGCGACCGCGCCGCAGCGACACGGGAGCTGGATCAGGGCCAGCGGGCGCTCTGGCGGCGGGCCTGGTGGCCGCCCGCAGCTCGGACAGCTCATGCCGGCTGCTTCTCGCGCTCCCGACGTCGGGGCCGCTCGGCCGGCCTCTCGCGTCGCCGAGGCGCCGGGGCGGGCTCGGGCGCCCTCGACGGGCGCTGGCGCGTCGGCTCGATGGTGATCCGCCGGTGAGGTCCGAGGAGGCCCATCGCCCGCGCAGCCTACAGCCTGCCGCCCACTGGTGCGCGTGCGCTTGCCGTCCTTCTGGCGGTAGATTCTTGCTGCACGTGTCGCACGCGCGGTTCGTCCCTGAGCGGGCCCAGCTTGCATGCCGGTCACCCCCGCAGTCGACGCCCTTATCTTCCTCTTCGAGGCGCTGTCCGACCGCTAGGAGCCCGAGCTTGGACTGCAGAGCGTCCGCGTCGTGACGCGGCGGAGGTCTCTGGCCCATGCGGCGGGTGCGGGCTGTGGTCGATGTACAGCCCTCGCCCGTACCCGGGTCAACCTGGACGGCCGAGCAGCACGAAGTGGTAGCGAAAGCCATTTCGGGCCTCGACTTCAAATCCGGCGCGCTCGAGCTCGGCGGCGGCCTCGTCCTTGCTGTAGAGAATCTCGTCCGGAGGGCCGAGCGCTCGCTCGGGATCGCGCCCGCGCTCCCAGTCGGTGACGAGCAGCAGGCCGTCGGGGCCAAGCAACCGCCGCATCTCATCGAGCGCCCGCTCGCCACGGATCTCGTGGAGCAGGTTGACGGCGAGTACGCGGTCGACCCCGCCGTCTGGCTCGGGCACGCGGTTGGACGCGATCGCGACCGCCTCCACCTGGGTCCCCGCGGCCGCGACCCGCTCGCGCAAGCGCGCCAGCATCTTCTCGTTCTCCTCGACGGCGACCACACGGCCGCCTGCACCGAGGACCGCCCGGACTGCGATCGCGAGGCGCCCGGTGCCCGCTCCGTAGTCGACCACCGTCTCCTCGCCGCGCAGCCTCAGCAGGGCCAGAAGGGGCGCGTCGGGCAGGTAGGCGTCGCGCTCGGGCGCATCGAGCCGGTGGGCCCGCGCCGGATCGAACTTGCGCTCGAGGCCTCGCTCTCCGCGCTCGTTCACGGTCGGGCGACCCTACCGGTCGCGCGGCGCCCGCGCTCAAGGACGGGCGATCCGCCCGACGGAGCGCAGCCCGAACGCCTCGGCGATCAGCTCGTAGCTGCGCTCGCGGGCGGCGTGGGAGTGGGTGACCGTCACGACGATCACCTCGTCCGCGCCGTACTCGCCCGCCACCGCCTCCAGGCCGGCGCGCACGGTTGCGGGCGAGCCGAGCACCATCCGCCGCGCCGGGCGCGTCGCCGGCGGCTCGGTCTCCTCCAGATGGCGCAGCGCCCGCTCGACCGGCGGGACCGGGATCGGCGTCCCGCGGTGGGACATCCGCGCGCACATCCGGGCGCTGGCGGCCAGCCGCTGCGCCTGCTCGTCGTCGTCGGCGCAGATGGCCGCGGCGGACACGGCGACCAGCGGAGCGGCCAAGCGCTCGGAGCCCACGAAGCTCTCGCGGTAGAGGTGGGCGATCTCGGCGCCCGCCGGGTTGATGAAGTCGCCGAAGGCGTAGGGCAGGCCGAGCTGGGCGGCCCAGATCGCGCTTTCCGGCGACGAGCCCAGCAACCACGGCTCGGGCCGGCCGGGAAGCCCGGGCAGCGCCGCGAGGCCCGCGAAGCGGCGATCGGGCGGCGGGCGATCGTCGAGGTAGGCGACCAGCTCGGCGAGCTGGTCGGGGTAGTCCTGGGGATCGGGCACGCGCCGGTCGCGTTGCAGCGCGTGGGTGGTAACCGGGTTGGCGTCGGCGCCACGACCGAGGCCGAGATCGATCCGGCCGGGAAACAGGCCGCCCAGCACGCTGAAGGTCTCCGCCACCTTGCGGGGGCTGTAGTGGTGCAGCATCACGCCGCCGCTGCCCACGCGGATCCTGGCGGTGGTCGCCGCGATCGGGCCGATGACGGCCTCGGGCGCCGCGCCGGCGAGCATCGGCGTGCCGTGATGCTCGGCCACCCAGAAGCGACGATAGCCCAGCCGGTCGGCCAGCCGAGCGAGCTCGAGCGTACGCTCGAGTGCCTGCGCCCCGGTCGATCCCTCGGCGATTGGGGACTGGTCGAGCACGCTGAGGCGCAGCGGCCGGACGGCCTCGGCGGAGCTCTGCTGGGACGCGGGCATCGGCTTGCGCGAGGGTAGAGCGGCCAAAGGCAGGACGGCTTGTGCGGAGGCGCCGACCGGTGCCCTCAGCTTCCTGGCGAGCCGTGCGCCCGTGCCGGACGAGAACGCCCCTGCCGGAGTCGAGCAGAGGCGCTACTGTCCGACCAGAGCCTCCGAAGAACGCGGAGTTGCAATCGCTTCCTCGGGCCAAGGGGGAAGCACCGGCATGGACGCTGGCATCGTGGACTCGTCGCGCCTCGAGCCCAAGGAAACGAGCATGTCGATGAAGCTGAGCGTCCAGGTGTGCCAGCCCCGGTCCGTGCGGGTCATCCGGGCGGCGTAAATCCCGGCGAACTCGCAGTCGACGAGATCGAGACGCCCGCGACGCCGGAAACCGAGCCCCCACGGGAGGCGCCAGGAACGCGCGGACTGGGCCTGGCGCGCCCAGATCCGGCACATCTCCGCACGGCGCTCGGCGAGCTCGTCGTCGCGGCGGCTGCCGAGGACGGCGGTGGCGTAGGGGTAGAGATCCTGGCGCAGCTCATCGTCGATGTGGTCGTTGTATCCCCACAGGAAGGCTCCGATCGCCGGGTCGACGCAGTGCACCCTGTCCGAGAAGACGCCCTCGGCGAGCATCGAGGCGAGCTCCATGACGCACGCTCCGTCCGTGGGCAAGCGGTGCTTTCCCCTCGAGAGCCGGACGGTCTGGTAGTTTCGGGCGGGGCCCACTATGAGTGCTTTTTCCTCCAGCGCGTTTTCCAAAACC
>JACCTJ010000203.1 GCA_013812485.1 Thermoleophilaceae bacterium | reverse complement strand
CATCAGCACGATGTGCGGCAGCGGCCGTAGGTACGAGATGTCGAAGACCCCATGGTGGGTGGCGCCGTCGTCGCCGACCAGCCCGGCGCGGTCCATCGCGAAGGTCACGGGCAGCTGCTGCAGGCAGACGTCGTGCACGATCTGGTCGAAGCCACGCTGCAGGAAGGTCGAGTAGATGGCCACCACCGGGCGCATGCCCTGCAGCGCGAGACCGGACGCGAGGAGCACGCCGTGCTGCTCGGCTATACCCACGTCGAAGTAGCGCTCGGGCAACTCGCGCTGGAGGATGTCCAGCCCCGTGCCCGTGTTCATCGCGGCTGTGATGCCGGCGATCCGCCCATCGCGGCGGCACTCCGCCACGAGCGCGTCGCCGAAGACCTTGGTGTACTGGAGCTTGGGCGCCCCCGCGCTCGCCGAGCCGCCGCTGCTCGCCTTGGCCTTGGCCGGAAGGCGACCGACTATCGAGGCCGGCTTGGCGGCATGCCACTTCTCCATGCCCTCGAGGCCGCCGTCCTCGGCGGGCGCGAACCCCTTGCCCTTGACGGTCTTCACGTGCACCACCACCGGGCGCTCCGCCGCCAGTGCCTCGCTGATCGCCTTGCGCAGGGCGTGCATGTCGTGGCCGTCCACGACCCCCACATAGGCGAGCCCGAGCTCCTCGAAGAAGAGTCCGGGCGCCCAGTAGGCCTTGAGCGACTCCTTCCAGATCGGCCCCAGGCGCTCGAGCTTCTCGCCCAGCACGCCCGGCAGCTTCACGAGCCCCTCCTCGAAGTCCTCCCACTTGCGGTGAACCTTCGGGTTGAGCCGCATGCGATTGAAGTAGCTCGAGAGCGCCCCGACGTTGGGCGAGATCGACATCCCGTTGTCGTTGATCACGATGACCAAGGGCGTCTCAAGCCCGCCGGCGTTGGAGAGCGCCTCGAAGGCCACGCCGCCGGTAAGGGCGCCGTCGCCCACCACGGCCACGACCTTGCCGTCCTCCCCCACGCCGCGGCGCATCGCCTCCTTCAGGCCGACCGCGTAGGAGATCGCGGTGGAGGCGTGCCCCGCGCCCATGATGTCGTGCTCGGACTCCGAGATCGAGCAGAACGGGTGCAGCCCTCCGTAGGTGCGAATTGTGGGCAGAAGCTCACGGCGGCCCGTGAGAATCTTGTGTGGATAGGCCTGGTGGCCGACGTCCCACAGGATCTTGTCGCGCGGCGAGTCGAGCAGCGAGTGGATCGCCACCGCGAGCTCGCACGCGCCGAGGTTGGCCCCGAAGTGCCCGCCGATCTCGCCGATCGTGTCGATGATCAGCTCGCGGACCTCCCGGGCGACGATCGCGAGCTCCTCGATCGAGAGTCCGTGCAGGTCCTGAGGCTTGTCTATCTGGTCGAGCAGGGTCATCGCCGGCGGGTGAGGATGTAGTCCGCCACCTGTGCGAGCTTAGCCGTCTCGCCGCCGGCCTCCGCAAGCGCCGCGCGCGCGCCCGCGTGGGACTCGGCGGCCAGCGCCCGCGCCCGCTCGAGGCCGAAGACGCTGACGTAGGTGGCTTTGCCGTGGCGCTCGTCGGAGCCGAGCGGCTTCCCGGTGGCCTGCTCGTCGCCGGCCACGTCGAGGATGTCGTCGACGATCTGGAACAGGACTCCCAGCTCGCCCGCGAAGCGCCGGTAGGGAGCGGTCTCCGCCTCGCCGAGGCCGCTCAGGAGCAGGACGCACTCGACCGACGCGCCGATCAGGCGACCGGTCTTGAGCGCGTGCAGCGCGCGCAGGCTCTCGCGGTCGGCTCCGCCCTCGTCGGTGATGTCGAGGTACTGGCCGCCGACCATGCCGGCCACCCCGGCGGCGGCCACGAGCTCGCGCGCCGCCGCGAGCACGCGCTCGGGCGGACCCGACTGACGCTCGAGCAGCAGCCGCAGCGCCTCGGCGAAGAGCCCGTCGCCGGCGAGGATGGCGACACCTTCGCCGTAGGCGACGTGACACGTCGGCCGTCCGCGGCGCAGGTCGTCGTCGTCCATGGCCGGAAGGTCGTCGTGGATCAGGGAGTAGGTGTGCACGAGCTCGAGCGCGGCGGCGAGCGGGAGCACCTCGGCTGGGGCGCGGCCGACGGCCTCGGCGGTCGCCAGCGCCAGCACGGGACGCACGCGCTTGCCTCCGGCGAGCAGGGAATAGCGCATCGCCTCCTCGAGCCCGGCGGTGGCGGCGGTCCCGTCGAAGCGGATCTCCTCGAGGTCGCGCTCGACCGCGTGCTGGAGCTCGACGGGGAAGCCCGGCTCGGACGTGGCGGTGCGCTCGGGCAGGGCCGTGGCGGGACGGGGCCCTGCACTCACAGGAGCGTCTCCTGCCCGCTCGCGGGCTCGGCGGCCGCGCGGGCCGCGCGGTCGAGCTCGCCGCCCAGGCGGGCGGCTAGCTCGGCGCAGCGCTCGACGAGCGTGGCCGCGTCCTCGGCGTCGAGGTCGCCGGCGCGCAGTCGCCAGGCGGCGGCCTCGAGCTCGGCCACGGCGACCTCGAGGGTGCCGGCAGGATCGGACCCGGGCGCGCTCATCCGGCCAGAGTCTCTCCGTCTCGGGCCGCGGCGGCGAGCAGGCCGTTCACGAAGCCCGGGGCCTCCGCCGCGCACAGCTCCTTCGCGGCCTCGATGGCCTCGTCCATGGCGACCTCGTCGGGCACGTCGGGGCGGTGCAGCAACTCGTGGAGGGCGACCCGGAGGATGCTGCGCTCGAGCGGCGCGATGCGGTCGAGCGACCAGCCGATCGAGTGCCGGGCGATCAGCTCGTCGAGCTCGGGACGCTCGGCCTCCACTCCCTCCACGAGCTCCCGGGTGAAGGTGGTGGCACGGCGGTCGAGCAACTCTTCGGCCGCGTGTCCGGTCACCTCGTGCTGGTAGAGGGCGAAGACCGCCGCCCGGCGCTGATCGGACCGGCGCACCGCGAGCTCCTAGGCCCGCGCGATGTACTCGCCCGATCGCGTGTCGACGCGGATGCGGTCGCCCGGGTTGACGAAAAGCGGCACGCGCACCGCCACGCCCGACTCGAGCGTGGCGGGCTTGTCGCCGCCGCCGGAGGCGGTGTCGCCGCGCAGCCCTGGCTCGGTCTCGGCGACCGTCAGCTCGACCGCGCTCGGCACCTGCACGTCGGCTGGGCGCTCGTCGACGTGCAGGACCTCGACCTCCTCGCTCGGCGCGATCCAGCGCAGGGCCGAGGCGACCGATTCCTGGGGAAGAGCGAGCTGGTCGTAGCTCTCGAGGTCCATGAAGTGGGCGTCGGAGCCGTCGGCGTAGAGAAACTGCATCTTGCGGGTCTCCGTGCGCACCGGGCGGAATTTCTCGCCGGCGCGAAAGGTCCGGTCGATCGCCGCTCCGTCGGCTTGGCGGCGCAGCTTCGTGCGCACGAACGCCCCGCCCTTGCCGGGCTTGACGTGCTGGAACTCGACGATCTTGAAGATCGTCCCCTCGACCTCGATGTGGGTCCCGTTCTTGAACTGGTTGGTGGAGATCACGCGGGGGGAAGACTAGCTTCGGCTCCGCTGACTCGAGCGCCGGCGATTACCTTTCTGCCGCGTGCCGGGCTACGGCGACGACCTCGCCCACATCCACGACGACGGCTTCTCGACGCTGGCCGAGCTCGCCGCGCCGAAGATCGTCGAGCTCCTGGGCGATCGAGGAACCTCGTCCGGCCTCGTCGTGGAGCTCGGTTGCGGGCCCGGCCGCACGGCGCGCACGCTGACCGACGCCGGCTTCGACGTTCTCGGCCTCGACGCGTCGCCCGCGATGATCGCCCTGGCCCGGCGCGCCGCGCCGGCCGCGGACTTCTCCGTCGCGTCGTTCGTCGAGGCGGACCTTCTCCTCTGCCAGGCCGTGATCGCCGTGGGCGAGGTCCTCGGATACCTGCTCGATCCGGCCAACACCGAGGAGGCGCTGGCCGAGGTCTTCGCCCGCGCGCACGCGGCGCTTGAACCGGGCGGGCTGTTCGTGTTCGACCTGGCCGGGCCGGGTCGGGTGCCCGGATCCGGACCGCTGCGCTCCTGGTTCGAGGGGCGCGACTGGGCGGTGCTCGTCGAGACCGAGGAGGACCGGGTCGCGCAGGAGCTCACGCGCTCGATCACCACCTTCCGCCGGGACGGTGAGCTCTACCGCCGCGGGCAGGAGATCCACCGCCTTCGGCTCCACAGGCCGGCGGAGGTGCTCGCGCTGCTGCGCTGCACCGGCTTCCGCGCGCGGGTCCGGCGCGGGTACGGCGAGGAGCCGTTCGCCCCCGGACACCGAGCGTACTTCGCCCGCAAGGCTTAGATAGTCGATTCCACCCCCCACCAGGCTCGGTGACGCGAACGCACGCGGCCATCTAATCGGGGCCCGCGGGCAGCCGTCCCTCCTCCCCCAGCTTCTCGAGGTGCGCCTCGAGCGTGAGCGCCGCCGCCGGGCGCAGGGCCTGCGGAACCTCGGGCCACGCCGCATCGAGCATCGCCTCGCGGGTGCGTGCGCCACGATCGAGCGCTTCGACGAGTCGGCGCTCACGGTCGAGCCGGTGCTCCAGGTACTCGTCGATCTTCTCGTGCGGGCGCCACACGAACGGGCCGTGGCCGGGGCAGAGCACGTCGAGGTCGAGCTCCCCCAGGCGGCGCAGGGAGGCGAGGTAGGCCGACATCGAGCCCTCCCCCGGGCCGATGAACACGCTGCCCTCGCCGAGCACGGTGTCGCCGGAGAAGAGGATGCGGCCGAAGAGCAGGCAGACGTGGTCCGGGGCGTGGCCGGGCGTGGCCAGGGCCCGGAACGGCCCCAGCTCCTGGCCATCGACCGGCCGCACGACCTCGACCCCTCCGGCGCGCTCGGCCAGAGCCGCGGCGCCCTCGGCGTGATCGGGATGATCGTGGGTCAGCACGATGCCCTTCGCTGAGTCGCCTTGAGCGTTCCGCAACAGGGTGTCGGACACCCTGTCGAGGTGCTCGGCGTCGTTCGGCCCGGGGTCGACGACCCAACCCCCGACCACCACGTAGGTGTTGGTGCCGTCGAGCGTTATCGGCGAGGGGTTCGGGGCCCGCACGCGGACGACGCCCTGGGGAGCGCGATCCTCGCTCACCCGGCGATCTTCCCACGCGCGCGCATGAGCAACGCCCGATGCGGAGAGGACGAGCCCATGCCCGAGGAGATCCTGCTCAGGTCCGCCCGCGACCAGGCCGCCGCGGTGCGCGCGGGCGAGGTCAGCGCGCGAGAGCTCGTCGAGACCTGCCTGAGCGCGATCGAGCGCCTCGACGCGGAGCTGAACGCGTTCGTCACGCTCGTCCCCGAGCGGGCGCTCGCGGAGGCCGACGCCATGAGCGCGGGCGACTCGCGGCCCCTGGCCGGCGTGCCCGTCGCCATCAAGGACATCCTCGCCCTTACCGAGGGCATCCGCACCACCTTCGGCATGCGCGCTACCGGCGACTGGGTCCCGTCGATGGACAGCGCGGTCGTGCGCCGCCTGCGCGAGGCCGGCGCGATCGTCGTCGGCAAGACCAACGTCCCCGAGCTCGGCATCCTGCCGGTGACCGAGCCGCACCGGTTCGGGGCGACGCGCAACCCCTGGGACACCGCCCGCACGCCCGGCGGCTCGTCGGGCGGAAGCGCCGCCGCGGTGGCGGCCGGGATGCTGTCGCTCGCCCACGGCAACGACGGGGCCGGGTCGATCCGCATACCCGCCTCCTGCAGCGGCCTCGTCGGGCTCAAGCCGGGCCGCGGCACGATCTCGGTCGCGCCGGTCCCGAACGACACGATCGGACTGGTCACCGACGGCGTGTTGTCGCGGACCGTCGACGACACGGCGCTAGCGCTCGACCTGCTCGCCGGTTACGAGCTCGGCGACCCGTTCCTCGCGCCCCCCTCAGCCGAGGGGTTCACGGCGGCGGCGGCGCGCGAGCCCGGCCGCCTGCGGATCGGCTACGCGACCGAGGCGCCCACCGGTGTGCCGATCCATCCCGACTGCGTCACCGCCGTCGAGGAGACGGCGCGGCTGCTCGAATCGCTCGGGCACGAGGTCGAGCAGGCCTCGCCCCAGCTGGATCCCGAGCGCTTCCTCGAGCACTTCACGCGGATCTGGTTCGCCGACGTCGGCCCGGGCGCGAAGACGCTCGCCGCCGTCGCGGGCGGTGAGCTCGACCGCGCTCAGCTCGAGCCGCTCACGCGCCAGCTCGTCGAGATCGCCGAGGCAACCTCGGCCTCCGACTACATCGGCTCGGTCTCGTATCTGCGCACCGCCTCGCGCGTGCTGCTCGCCTTCTGGGCCGACCACGACGTCTGGCTCACGCCGACGCTCGCCCAGCCCCCGCTCGAGATCGGGGCGCTCGAGCCCGGCGAGGGCGAGCAACCGGTGACGATGCTCGCCAAGGCCGGCGAGTGGATCCCGTTCACGCCGCCGATCAACGTGACCGGCCAGCCGGCGATCTCGCTGCCGCTGCACCACTCCGACGCCGGGCTGCCGATCGGGGTCCACCTGGTCGGACCGCACGGCGGCGAGGACCTGCTGCTCTCGCTGTCGGCGCAGCTTGAGGCGGCGCGGCCCTGGGCCGAGCGCCGGCCCGCGGTCAGCGCCTCGACCTGAGCTCCGCGGCGCCCGGGCCTACCCTCCAGGTCGCGGACGCACGGCGATCGTCACCCGTGCCAGCGCGCACAGCCTGCCCTCGTCGTCGCTGAAGTCGGCCTCCCAGAGCCAGGTCGTGCGCCCCCGGTGGCGGCGCCGGGCCTCGGCGTGAACGCTGCCGGTGGTGACCGGGCGCAGAAAGCTCGTGTGGTTCGACAGGCCGACGGCGATCATTCCGTCATCGGCCACGGCGAGCGCGGTGCCCATCGAGGCCAGCGACTCGGCCAGAGCGGCGTAGGCCCCACCGTGGACAAGCCCGTAGGGCTGCATCGTCCGCTCGGTCACCGCGAAGCGCCCGCGGGCCAGCTCGGGCCCGGCCTCGACCACCTCGAAGCCCAGCGTCCCGTCGAGCGTGTGCGCGGGGTCGAGGAGGGGCGGCGGGTTCGACACGCCGGGAGGGTACCCTTGCCCCGCGATGGTCACGCTCGACACCCTCCCGCCGCAGCGACGCGCGATCATCGAGCTGCTGCTGCGACAGGGTCAGCGCTACGACGGCGTGGCCTCGATGCTCGACATGCCGCCCACGCGCGTACGCGAGCTCGCTCGCGAGGCGCTGTCCTTGCTCGCCCCCTCCGCGTCACGGCGCGTCGACGACGAGTGGCGCGACCAGGTCGCCGACTACGTGCTCGGCCAGCAGACCGGCCCGGAGTCGAAGGCCACGCGCGGCCACCTCAAGCGCTCGCAGGCGGCGCGGATCTGGGTCTCGTC
>JACCTJ010000164.1 GCA_013812485.1 Thermoleophilaceae bacterium | reverse complement strand
TTCGCCGAGGACCAGCTTCCGTCGGAGTGGGAGAAGTACATCCAGGTGAACGCTGACTATTTCGCGCAAGCGTCCTGACGGCTGCAAACCGGCGCACGGGGGCTCCGCCCCCTCGGCTTGCGCCCTTGGGGCGCTGTGCCTCCCCCGCGTCCTCGGGGCTCGCTTGGGCCCACCAATGCTTCGACCCTGCGTCCTGGCATAGCCTGGTTTTCGCTCGCCAGCACCCTTGCGCTCGCGGACGCTCGAGGCGAACTTTGCCCCTGAACCACGTTGCTCTGACCGTCAGCGACCGTGAGCGGTCGGCGGCGTTCTACGGCGAGCACTTCGGGCTCGATGCGCGTGTCCATGACGATGAGCACCTGCTGATTCTGAGCTCGAGTGACGGCGCGCTGCTGGCGCTGTCGGAGGGGGATCCGCCGGCGCGCGACCTGCCGCGGACCAACCACTTCGGGTTCCAGCTGTCGACCGCGGACGAGGTCTACGCCGCCCGCGAGCGCCTGCGCGCAGCCGGGATCCCCGAGACGGAATGGCAGGAGGAGGGCCTCGTCCGCGTCCAGGTGGCCGACCCTGACGGCTACCGCGTCGAGTTCTTCGCCTATGGGTAACGGCGGCGTCTGCCGCTAGGTGACGCTACGAGGCGGTGGAGGAAGTCCGAGGCCCGCTCGTGCGATCCCTCTGCTCCCGTTCAGAGCGCGATACAGAGACGGCGCGTCAGCGGCCAGTATCCGTGTGGCCACAAGTCCCGATGCCGGGGCGCTCGCCGATGCGAGCACCGGCACCGTGGCTAAGAACGCGTGCAAGTTCTCCGCGAGCTGGCCGAGGTCCATCGGGGCGAGGACGAAGAGGGTGGCCAGGTACGAGTATCCTCCGAAGGGCTCCCGCTCCAGTACCAGCTCGCAGCCGTCAACGGCTTCGAGGCTCCCGGCTCTGGTAACGCGGAGCCTCGTGGACAGGGCCGAGAAGGCGAAGCGCTCGCCTAGCGCCAGTCGCCCGGCCGAGACCGACTCCCAGGCGATGAGCATCGCGCTCTCAGACATGTCGACAACGGTCTCCTGGCGGTAGGAGGAGCCGGCGAACGGGATGACGTGGTGCGGGACGTATTCGAGTAAGGCGCCAGACCCGACCAGCAACGCAGCACGCTGCACGGCCTGAGGCCCACGATAGATCTTGGTGGCCGCCTGGGTCGTGACCGTCGCCCGGGACCGCGCCCCCAGCGCGATCTCCAAGTCGAGGCGGTCGCCCCCGAGCGTCCCACCGCCGGGGTTGGTGAGCTGGACCTCAGGAATGCCGGAGTCATCGGGAAAGGTGAGGTGGGCGGGGCCGAAGGGCGCATGCGAGAAGCGCCGGGCGATCGTGGTCGCGCCACCTCGCTCCGCGAGTCGCAGCGAGCATGATCCCCGCTGTCCGGCTATCAGTGGGTGCCTGCCGCGCGGCGGTGAGGGTGCTCGTGCGCTCCATCGCCTCGAAGGTCCGAGGTGGCGGGCGTCCAGGCGCGCTCGCGCACGGCACGGCCCACCCACGCGGCGACTTCGTCCATGCCCTCCCCGAGGGTGACCGAGGCGAACACCACCGGCGCTCCTCGGCGAAGCTCGGCTGCGTCGCGGTCCATTACGGAGAGATCCGCCCCCACGAGCGGCGCCAGGTCGATCTTGTTGATGACGAGCAGCTCGGAGCGGGTCACCCCCGGTCCACCCTTGCGGGGCACCTTGTCGCCACCGGCCACGTCGATGACGTAGATCGAGGCGTCAACGAGGTCGGGGCTGAACGAGGCAGCGAGGTTGTCGCCTCCGCTCTCGACGAAGACGAGGTCGAGCTCTGGGAAGAGGCGCTCCAGCTCTTCGATCGCACGCCGGTTCATCGAGACGTCGTCGCGGATGGCCGTGTGCGGGCATCCTCCCGTCTCGACGCCGACCACCCGATCGTCGGGGAGCACACCCGCCCGCAACAGGAACTGCGCGTCCTCGCGGGTAAAGATGTCGTTGGTGACGGCGGCGATCTCGAGCTCGGCGCCGAGCCGTCGACACAGCTCGGCGACGAGCGCGGTCTTCCCGGACCCCACCGGTCCGCCGATCCCTATCTTGAGCGGCCTCACGACATGTAGAGCCTGACGCGCTGGCGTTCGTGAGTCATCGAGGCGATCTCGATGACCGGAGCGAACGAGAAGAGATCGGCGGGGGAGGCCTTCTCGCTCCTGCGGACGGCTTCCGCGATGACGTCGCGAAGGTGGTACAGGACGCCCTGCGCCGCTGACTGACCTAGCGGTATGAGCTTCTGGCCGGCGGCGACGAGGGCGGCCGCGGCGGTGTAGAGGTACGAGCCCAGGGCGGCGGTCACCGAGATGCCCAGCGAGCGGCAGACGGCGCCGTACGCCACTGCGATGTTCCCCGGCGCCGAGCCGTCGCGCACGGCGGTCATGAGCTCCCGCAGCAGCGGATAATCGAGCTCGAAGGCCGCCGCGGCCTCGAGGAGGCTGCTGCCGGTGGCGGTGCTCGCCGCGCGGCTCTCCCGCGCCAGCTTCGTGGCAGACAGCGCGTTGTCGACCAACACGATCTCGGCGATCGAGTCCGTCGGTCGAAAGAGCTCCCACAAGGCCACGCAATCCGAGGTCGCCAAGGCCTCCAGGTAACGCTCGACGACGGCCTCGAGCTCTGTGGCTCCGGAGACCTGTCCGCCCTCCACCAGGGCCTCCAGTCCCATCGAATGACTGAAGGATCCCGTCGGAAAGGCGCTGTCTGAGAGCTGGAGCAACGGAATGAGGGCCGCAAGCTCCATCAGAAGAGGAAGTAACGCTGGGCGAGCGCGAGCTCCTGCGCCGGTCGCGAGGTCACGAGCTGTCCATCGACGCGCACCTCGTAGGTCTCCGGGTCGACCTCGACGGCCGGCAGGTACGAGTTGTTCGCCATGGCGGCCTTACCGATGTTCCGGGTCCCCTCCACCGCGACCACCCGCTTGCGGAGTCGGAGGCGCTCGGCGACATCGTTCTCGAGCGCGAGCTTCGAGACGAAGGTCAGCGAGGTCGCGTGGATGGCGTTGCCGAGGGCACCGAACATGGGTCGCGGGAAGACGGGCTCCGGCGTGGGGATCGAGGCGTTGGGATCGCCCATCTGCGCGTACGCGATGAAGCCCCCCTTGAGGACGAGCTCGGGCTTGACCCCGAAGAAGGCGGGCTTCCAGAGGACGATGTCCGCGAGCTTGCCGGCCTCGAGCGAGCCGACGTGCTCGGAGATCCCGTGGGCGACGGCGGGGTTGACCGTGACCTTGGCGACGTAGCGCTTGATCCGGTGGTTGTCGCTCGAGGGCGGGTCCTCCGCGAGGGCGCCGCGCTCGCGCTTCATCTTGTCGGCGGTCTGCCAGGTGCGAATCCAGACCTCCCCGACCCGACCCATCGCCTGCGAGTCCGAGGAGACCATGCTGAGCGCCCCGAGATCGTGGAGCACGTCCTCCGCGGCGATGGTCTCGCCGCGGATCCGGCTCTCGGCGAAGGCCACGTCCTCGGGTACGTCTCGGCTGAGGTGGTGGCAGACCATGAGCATGTCGAGATGCTCGTCCAGCGTGTTGACCGTATAGGGCCGGGTCGGATTGGTGGAGCTTGGCAGGACGTTGGGCTCGCCGCAGACCTTGATGATGTCGGGGGCATGGCCGCCGCCCGCACCCTCCGTGTGAAACGTGTGGATCGTACGGCCCTCGAACGCCGCGATCGTGTCCTCGACGAAGCCCGCCTCGTTGAGGGTGTCGGTGTGGATGGCGACCTGGACGTCGAGCTCGTCGGCCACGGTCAGGCAGGTGCGGATCGCCTGCGGCGTCGATCCCCAATCCTCGTGGAGCTTGAGCCCGAGCGCTCCCGCAGCCACCTGCTCGCGGAGCGCCTCCGGCCTCGACGCGTTGCCCTTGCCGAGGAAGCCGACGTTCAGGGGCATGCCCTCGGCCGCCTCGAGCATGCGGCTCGTATTCCACGCACCGGGCGTACACGTCGTGGCGTTCGTCCCGGTCGCCGGCCCCGTGCCGCCGCCGATCAGCGTGGTGGTGCCGGAGGCGATCGCTTCGATGGCCTGCTGGGGGGAGATGAAGTGGATGTGGCTATCGATCGCCCCGGCCGTGACGATGCCTCCCTCGCCGGCGATGATCTCGGTCGCCGCACCGATCTCGAGGGTAACGCCGTCCATCGTGTCGGGGTTGCCCGCCTTCCCGATCCCGGCGATACGACCGTCTCTGATGCCGATGTCGGCCTTGACGATGCCCCAGTGGTCGACGATCACGGCGTTCGTGATCACGAGGTCGAGCGCACCTTCCTCTCGGGTAGCCGTCCCCTGCGCCATGCCATCGCGAACCGACTTGCCTCCCCCGAAGACGGCCTCCTCGCCCGGGACGGTCACGTCCTGCTCGATCTCGACGAGGAGCTCCGTGTCGGCTAGCCGGAGTCGGTCGCCGGTGGTCGGGCCGAACATCCCCGCGTAGCGGCGCCGGTTCAGCGACGTCACGGCTCAACCCCAAGGAAGCCACGCTCGCGCGCGCGGGCGAGCGCGGCCTCGCGCACTCTGGGATCGTCGAGCGCTCCCTCCGTAAGGCCGTTCAAGCCGCGAACGATCCGGGCGCCGGCGAGGGCAACGACCTGCACTTCGCGCTCGTCCCCGGGCTCGAAGCGCACGGACGTGCCGGCCGGGATGTCGAGTCGCATTCCGTAGCCGCGCGCCCGATCGAAGCGCAGGGCCCTGTTCACCTCGAAGAAGTGAAAATGGCTTCCGACCTGGATCGGCCGGTCACCGGTATTGTCAACCTGGAGCGTTACACGCGCACGATCGGGCTGGAGCTCGACGCTGCCTTCGGCTGGGAGCAGCTCGCCGGGAATCACGCGTCGACGGCGTAGCGTCCGAGCACGTTCACACCTCTCCCTTCCTCGGTACGGAAGCTCGCTCCTCGTGGACGGTACTGACGATCGGATCGTGGATCGTGACCAGCTTTGTGCCGTCGGGGAACGTCGCCTCGACCTGCACTTCGTCCACCATCTCGGCTACCCCGTCCATGACGTCGTCGCTCGAGAGGAGCGTCCCGCCGAGGCTCATGAGCTCGGATACGCTTCTGCCGTCGCGGGCACCCTCCATGATCTCCCCGGAGATCAACGCCACGGCCTCGGGATGATTCAACTTGAGCCCCCGGTCGCGCCGGCGGCGCGCGACCTCGGCGGCCATGAAGATCAGAAGCTTATCCTGGTCTCTGGGTGAAAGGCGCATGCGGCTCTCCGGAGTCTCGGGCGGTCGAGATGGTATCGGAGGAAAAAGGCGGCTTCCGGCTACTGGTGCTCGACGAGCGCGTCTCGCCACTGAGTTATCACGGCCGGCCGGCAATCACTTGTACACGCGGCTAGCCCCGGCCGCGAAATGTGCGCCCGGCGCACATGGGCGAGCGCGCCGACTTTTCCTAGGGTCCCGATTGCGGTGGCGGGTCCGTCTTCCGACGCCTTTCACATCTCCCACCCTCCCCGAAAGGAACACCAACGTGTACCACGAACCCGGCTACGGCCGTCCAGGCATGGCTCCTCTTCGCCGAGGCCCCTTGGCGCTGGCCGTCCTCGTCTGCGCGCTCGCCGTAGCGGGCTGCGGCGCCCAGGTAAAGGACGGGGGAGGGGAAGGACCGGCATCCGGTACGCCCGGCGTCACCGCCGACTCGATCAAGGTGGGCATCCTGCATTCGCTGAGCGGGACGATGGCCATCAGCGAGGTCTCCGTGCGCGACGCCGAGTTGCTCGCCATCGAGGAGATCAACCGCAGCGGCGGGGTCCTGGGCAAGAAGATCGAGCCCGTGGTGGAGGACGGTGCCTCGGACTGGCCCACGTTCGCCGAGAAGGCGCAGAAGCTCATCTCGTCAGACAACGTCGCCGCGACGTTCGGCGGGTGGACCTCCGCGAGCCGAAAGGCCATGCTTCCCGTCTTCGAGCGCAACAAGTCGCTTCTCTACTACCCAGTTCAGTACGAGGGCCTCGAGGCCTCGCCGTACATCTTCTACTCGGGGGCGACGACCAACCAGCAGATCATCCCCGGCCTCGAGTATCTCAAGGAGCAGGGCAAGACTCGCGTCTTCCTGCTCGGAAGCGACTACGTGTTCCCGCGGACGGCGAACAAGGAGATCAAGGCGTGGGCGAAGGCCAACGGGATGGAGATCCTCGGCGAGGAGTACACCCCGCTCGGCAATACCGAGTACAGCACCACCATCAACAAGATCAAGGCAGCCAAGCCCGATGCCGTCTTCAACACGCTGAACGGAGACAGCAACGTGGCCTTCTTCAAGCAGCTCAAAGCCGCGGCTGTCACTCCTCGGCAGCTTCCAGTGCTCTCGGTGAGCGTCGCCGAGGAGGAAGTGCGCGGAATCGGGGCCGCCCAGATCGCCGGCCACCCCGTCGCGTGGAACTACTACCAGAGCACCGATGAGCCCAAGAACGCTGAGTTCGTCAAGGCCTACAAGGGCAAGTACGGCGCCGACCGGGTCACCGACGATCCCATCGAGGCGGGCTACGTGCAAGTCCAGCTTTGGGCTAAGGCCGTCAACAAGGCCGGCACGACGAACGTGGAGAAGGTCAAGCAGGCGTCGAAGGGCCTCACGTACGAGGCCCCCGAAGGCAAGGTTACGGTCGACGGCGAGAACCAGCACCTCTACAAGACTCCCCGCATCGGCGTGGTGCAGCCGGACGGTCTGATCAAGGAGGTCTCCACGGCCGACGAGCCGGTCAAGCCGGATCCCTACCTCAAGACCTACCCCTGGGCCAAGGGGTTGTAGCCGACGGTGGAGATCTTCGTCTCGCAGGTCCTGGCGGGGCTGGGCGTGGCCTCGGTGCTGCTTCTGATCGCGCTCGGCCTGACCTTCACGTTCGGACAGATGAACGTGATCAACATGGCTCACGGCGAGTTCATCATGGCCGGCGCGTACACGACCTACGTGCTCCAGGGATTGCTCGGCGCGAGCCTCGTGGGACTGTCGTTCCTGATCTCCCTGCCCGTCGCGTTCATGGTCGGTGGGGTTCTTGGCCTGATCCTCGAGCGGACGCTGATACGGCATCTCTACGGCAGGCCGCTCGACACCCTGCTCGTGACCTGGGGAGTGGGTCTGATGCTCCAGCAGCTCGCGCGGGACGTGTTCGGTGCGGCCAACGTCCAGGTCAAGACCCCCGCCTGGCTCGACGGAGGCCTGACGGTGGCAGGAGTGACGATGCCCTGGAACCGGCTCTTCATCATCCTGCTCGTCACCGCTGCCGTCGTCGCGATCTGGGCGTTCGTCAACAAGCTTCCGAACGGTCGCCAGATGCGGGCGGTGATGCAAAACCGCCCGCTCGCCTCGGCGAGCGGAATCGCCACCGGCCGCGTCGACCGGCGGACGTTCATGATCGGCTCCGGCCTCGGAGGCGTCGCAGGCGTGGCGATCACCCTGCTCGGGTCGATCGGCCCGACGCTCGGCACGAGCTACATTATCGACGCCTTTCTCGTCGTCGTCGTGGGAGGGCTCGGTCAGGTCCGCGGGGCCGTGCTCGCCGCGGTCGCGCTCGGGCTGCTGAACGCCTTCGTCGAGTACGCGAGCGAGGCCAGCATCGCGAAGGCACTCCTGCTGGTGGCGATCGTGGCGTTCCTGCAGTTCCGGCCGCAGGGCCTGTTCGTCCGCCGCACGCGGGCCGTGGCATAGGGGCCGCGGGGTGGCGACCGAGTCTCAGGCAGCCAGAGGAGAGGGAGCGCCCTCCACCGGCGCCATCGCACGCCCGACCGGCGATTCGCCGTGGGCGGGTGCGGGCTGGTTCGTCGTCGCGGCGATCGTCCTGCTGGTGGTCGCGCCGCTCCTGCTCTCGGACTTTCGCCTCAACCTGATGGCGAAGTTCCTCTGCTTTGCGATCCTCGCCGTGGGCATCGCGTTCGCGTGGGGCAAGGGCGGCATGCTCGTGCTCGGCCAGGGGATCTTCTTCGGCCTCGGTGGCTACTGCGTGGCCATGTTCCTGAAGCTCGAGGAGGCGGGGCCGGGTCAGCTCCCCGACTTCATGGTATGGAGTGGCGTCGAGCAGCTCCCGTTGCTGTGGCGGCCCTTCCAGCACGCGTGGTTCGCGCTGCCGGCGGCCGTGCTGCTGCCGATGGGCATCGCCGCGCTGCTCGGAGCGCTCGTATTTCGCCAGCGAGTCCGGGGCGCCTACTTCGCGATCCTGACGCAGGCGCTCGCGGCGGCCTTCGTGATCATCCTCGTCGGACAGCAGCAGCTGACCGGGGGAACCAACGGCCTGACCAACATCACCGCGATGTTCAACCTCGACCTGACCAACGCGGGGAACCAGCGCGGCCTGTACGTGATCGTGGCCTGCGTGCTCGGCGGTGCGTTCCTGCTGGTGCGCCATCTCTCGAGAAGTCGCTACGGGCGCCTGCTCGTGGCCGTCCGCGACAGCGAGGATCGGGTGCGCTTCCTCGGCTACAACCCCACGACCATCAAGGTCATCGCCTTCGCGACGTCCGCCGGCCTGGCGGGCCTCGCCGGAGCGTTCTTCGTCCCGGTGGTCGGGATCATCTCGCCCACGATGCTGGGCATCGTGCCTTCGATCGAGATGGTCATCTGGGTCGCGCTCGGCGGCAGGGCCTCCCTCGTGGGCGCGGTCATCGGTGCGCTTGTGGTCAACTGGGCCAAGACCGGCCTGAGCGAGCAGTTCCCGTCCGGATGGCTGTACCTCGAAGGCGCTCTGTTCATCGCGGTCGTCGCCTTCGCTCCCAAGGGAATCGCCGGCCTGGCAGAGCTCTGGCGCAAGCGAGCGGGCCGATCGGAGGGAGCCCCCGGCGCGCTCCCACGGTCGCCTCTGGGGCGCCTAGCCGGGTTCGCGAGAGCACGGCGTGGCGGGCCGGACAGGCTCGAAAAAGAGCCCACGGCATGACGGCGATCAGCGACGGGGAGGCCGCCGACGCGCTGCTGCAGGTCCAAGGGCTCCAGGTGGTCTTCGACGGCTTTCGGGCCATCGACGGTCTCGACTTCTCGGTCGACCGGGGCGAGGCACGCTTCCTGATCGGTCCCAACGGGGCCGGCAAGACCACGCTGGTCGACGCGATCACCGGTCTCACGCGTCCAGAGATCGGCTCGGTCCGCTTTGGCGGCGAGGAGGTGCTCGGCAAGCGCGAGCACGAGATCGTGCGGCTCGGGATCGGCCGCACCTTCCAAACGCCCAGCGTCTTCGAGGAGCTCAGCGTGCTCAACAACGTCGATCTTGCGGCGAGTTACCGGCGCCCGCTGCGATCGCTGCTGCGCGGTCCGGGCAAGATCGACGATCGGGTGGTGGAGGTGCTCGAAACGGTGGGCCTGTCCTCGGTCATGGAGCAGGCGGCGCGCACCCTCTCCCATGGCCAGAAGCAGTGGCTCGAGATCGGGATGGTCCTGGTCCAGGAGCCGCAGCTGCTGCTTCTGGACGAGCCGGTCGCCGGCATGACCAAGGAGGAGCGCACCGCGACCGGTGAGCTGATCCAGCGGATCACGGAGACCCGCACGGTGGTTGTGATCGAGCACGACATGGACTTCGTGCGCCGGTTTGCCAGCCGCGTCACGGTCATGCACGAGGGAAGTGTGCTGACCGAGGGAACGGTCGCCGAGATCCAGGATAATCCGCTCGTGGAAGAGGTCTACCTGGGCCGTCCGCGCGACGCTCGCGGAGCAGCGCCCGCGGCCGTGGGGCAGGGCGGTCAGTGAACGTGCGTAGCGCCGAAACGGCGGTCGAAGGCGGCTCCCGGCTGGCCAAGGGCGAGGGCCCCCCCACTCGCAACGGCCGGCAGCCGCTCTTCTCGGTCCAGGACCTCGAGGTCGCCTACGAGCGCACGACCGTCGTGTTCGGCGTCTCGCTTGAGGTCCCGACCCACGGACTCGTCTGCCTCATGGGCCGAAACGGGGTGGGAAAGAGCACCGTCCTGAGCGCGATCATGGGTCTCCTCCCGATCCGGGCTGGCCGCATCGTGCTCGACGGGCTCGACATGACGGACCTGCCCCCGTACAAGCGGGTGCGCGCTGGCCTCGCCTACGTACCGCAGCAGCGACTGGGCTTTCCTTACCTGACCGTCCACGAGAACCTCGTTGCCGTCCTGGAGGCGAGCCGCCATCGCGATCCCGCGGCGATCGACGAAGCTCTCGACATCTTTCCGCGCCTCAAGCCGCTCCTTAGCCGTCCCGCCGGCTTCCTGAGCGGCGGCCAGCAACAGCAGCTGGCGATCGCCCGTGCCCTCGTCACGCGGCCGCGTCTGCTGTTGCTCGACGAGCCGACCGAGGGGATCCAACCGTCGATCATCCTCGAGATCGAGGACGCCATCGAGAAGCTGCACGCCGAGCGCGGTATGTCGATCCTGCTCGTCGAGCAATACGTCGAGTTCGCCCTTCGCCTGGCCGACTCCTACGTGGTGCTCGACGCCGGTGAGGTGGCGGCGGCCGGAGATACGGCCGAGCTCGATGAGGCTCGGGTGCGGCGGTTGCTGTCGGTTTAGATTCGGGAAGGCGGGCGCTACTGCGCCATGGGCAAAGCAACCCCGCTAGGTGGCGCGATGTCCGGCCGCGCGGCGGGCTGGAGCACGGCGAGCTGCTGCGGCGTCGCGGCGATGAGGCCGCGGGCGGCGTGGAAGAGCGCCTGCGAAGCGGGCGCGTCGGGATCCTCGAGGACGAGCGGGGTGCCGTTGTCGGCGCTGACGCGCAGCTCCTCCTGGAGCGGGATCTTGCCGAGCAGCGGGACGTCGAGCTCGTCGGACAGGGTCTGGCCGCCGCCCTCGCCGAAGATCGTGTAGCGCTCACCGGTCGGGGTGACGAAGCCGGACATGTTCTCGATCACGCCGGCGATCTCGAGATCGAAGCGCCGCGCGGTCTCCGCCGCGCGTTTGGCCACCTGCTGGGCCGCGGGCTGAGGCGTCGTGACGATCACGAAACGTGACTGGGGGAGGAGCTGAGCGAGGGTCATGGACACGTCGCCCGTCCCCGGCGGGAGGTCGATGAGCAGGTAGTCGAGCTCCCCCCACTCGACGTCCTCGAGGAACTGGCGGATCGCCTTGTGGAGCATCGGTCCGCGCCAGACCACCGCCTGGTCGCGACCCTCGAGGAAGAACTCGATCGACATCGCCTTGATGCCACCGTGGACTACGAGCGGGAGGATGCGCTTGTTCTCGGAGACCTTGGGCTTGCCGTGCACGCCGAGCATGCGCGGGATCGAGTAGCCCCATACGTCGGCGTCTAGGGCCGCAGCGGTTTTGCCCTCGGCCACTAGCGCGGCCGCGAGGTTGGCGGTGAGCGTGGACTTGCCCACACCGCCCTTCCCGGACCCCACGCAGATCACGTTCCGGACCTTGGCGAGCGCCCCTTCGGGTGGGGCGGCTCGCTTTCCGCGCGCAGAGACCGCGCGCTTCTCCTCCGCGGACAGCAGGTCGAAGCTCACGGCCAGGTCGGCGACCCCTGCGAGTGCACCCACCCGCTCGCGGATGTCCCGCTCGTAGTGCGAGGCCGCCGGAGATCCGGGGGCGAGGAGCGAGACCACGACGTGCACGTCGCCGCCGGCGGAGACGCTCAGCGAACGCACCAACCCGGCGTCGACGATGTCGGTTCCGAGCTCGGTATCCGTGACGCCTCGGAGGGCCGCGCGGACCTGATCTTCGGTGACGGCCATTCGCGCTGATTCTCGCAGACCGCTTGAACGGCGAACGCGGCCCCGAAAAGCCAACGGGGCCCCGAAGGACCCCGTTGACTGAGGGAGGAGAGTCACTGCTACCACCGGCGAACATCTGGTGCCGGCAGCGCCACCCCGCCTCCGCCTCTCCGTGCGGCGCGGGGGGAAGAACGGCGACCCGGCTAGCTGAGCACCTCGGTCTGGAAGCGCTTGACCACGGTCTCCGTGGTCGACTGGACGCTTCCGGCCCGGTTGCGCAGGTCGCGCGATGCACCCTTGACCTCGGTGCCCACCACGCGGCTCTCCCGCCGGACGAGGCGCGAGGCCTCGTTGCGGCGCTGCCGGAGCTCGCGCTCGACGCGGGTCCGCGTGCGCTTGACCTCGCGCTCGAGGCGGTTGCGGGCCGTGGTGCCCCGACGCTCGTAGCGACGCAGGCTCTGGGCGATCCGACGCTGGTACTTCGACAGCTCACGCTCCGCGGCCTCTCGGCTCGTGAAGGGCTTCGCGGCCTCGATCACCGTCTCGCGAACCTCGAGGGCGGCGCCCACGGGGATGAGGACGGCCCGCTCAGCCTGGGCGGCCACGCCCTGGAGCGCGTTCACCTCGGCCTTGGCGCGGGTCTCGGCCGTGCGGCCGGCCCGGCGAGCTGTGGTCTCGGCCGACGTGCGGCTCGAGGCGGCGCTGCGGCGGGTGGCCTGCGCCC
>JACCTJ010000153.1 GCA_013812485.1 Thermoleophilaceae bacterium | reverse complement strand
CCGCGCCGACCAGATCGTCGATGTCGACGCCGCGGTAGCGCAGTGCGCCGCCGGCCTTGTCGGGCTCCGCGATCTCGGTGGCGAAGGCGACGACGCCCTCGAGTCCCGACATTACCTCGCTCATCTCGGCCGGAGACTAGTGGAGCGCGACGGCCGGGCTTGGCGACTGGCCTCCGGCTCCGATCCTCGCCAGCGTGATGAGTGGGAGGATGATCACCGCGACCACGATCAGGATCATCCCCAGGGCGATCATCGGGCGCGAGCGGTAGACATGCCCGAGCACCCCCACCCGAAGCCGATCGCCAGCAGAATCAAGAAGGCCTTCGGCGAGACCTCGGGGAACTGGCCAGGAGCGAGCACTGCGCCCGAAGTATCCTGGGCCGGTGCCAGCTGAGGTCGCAAGCGCCGAGGAGATGGCCGCGCGTCTCGCCGAGGTCGGCTACCTCGCCGGGGAGTCCGCGGCGCTCGTCTCCTACCTGGCCACCCGCCTCGGCAAGCCGGTGCTCGTCGAGGGACCCGCCGGCGTCGGCAAGACCGAGCTCGCCAAGGCGCTCTCCCGCGCCACCGGGCGCCGGCTCGTGCGCCTGCAGTGCTACGAGGGCCTCGACGAGGCCAAGGCACTGTACGAGTGGAACTACCGCAAGCAGCTCCTGCGCATCCAGGCCGAGGCCGCCGACGCCGGCTGGGAGCGTGTGCAGGACGACATCTTCGGCGAGGAGTTCCTGCTCTCGCGCCCGCTGCTCCAGGCCATCTCCGACCCCGAGCCGGTCGTTCTCCTGATCGACGAGATCGACAAGACCGACCAGGAGTTCGAGGCCATGCTGCTCGAGCTCCTCTCCGACTTCCAGGTCTCGATCCCCGAGCTCGGAGTGATCGAGGCTCGCTCGCAGCCGTTCGTGCTCCTGACCTCGAACAACTCGCGCGAGCTCACCGAGGCGCTCAAGCGCCGTTGCCTCTACCTGTGGCTCGACTACCCCGACGTCGAGCGCGAGCTCGAGATCGTGCGGCTGCACGCGCCCGACCTCGGCGACACGCTGGCGCGACGGATGATCGAGGTCGTGCACATGGTCCGCGCCCTCGACCTCAAGAAGCCGCCCTCGATCGCCGAGTCGATCGACTGGGCGCGGGCCCTGCTTCTGCTCGGGGCCGAGGAGCTCGACGCGAGCGTGTTCGAGCGGACGATGAGCATCATCGTCAAGCACCGCACCGACCTCGACGTGGTGGCCGAGCGCGTCGGTGTCAAGCTCGCCTCCGATGGGCTCCTCGGGACGCGGCGAACCGCCTGAGGGCGGCATCCCCGCTCCGGGGCCTGCCGGCGGCTCGCGGGCGGGCTCGCCTCCGAGCGGCCTGATCGGCGGCGCCCGTCGCTCTGGGGGCCTGTACGGCGGCCTGCCTCCCCGCCACGGCCCGCCCGGCTTCGACGCGCGCGTGCTCGAGCTCGGCGACGAGCTGCGCCGCGAGGGCCTCGCCGTCGGGACCTCGGAGCTGCTCGATGCCTTCGACGCCCTGAGCGAGGTCGGCTGGGCCGAGCCCGTCGCTTTCCGCGAGGCGCTCGCGACCACGCTGGCCAAGTCGCAGGAGGACCGGCGCGTGTTCGACGCGCTGTTCGACCGGTTCTTCTTCCGGGCCGTGGAGCGCGAGGCGGTCGAGAAGGGCCTGACCGAGCGGCGCTTCTCGGCCGATGGCGAGGGCGACGGCCGCGAGATCGACTTCGACTCGCTGCGCGAGGCGGTCCGGGCGGCCATCCGCGGGGGCTCCGACGGCGAGATGCGCGACCTGGCCCGGCTCTCGATCGCCGCGCTCGGGCGCCGGGGCGAGGGGTCGGGCGTGGTCGGCGTCGACGTTCAGCGCATCCGCCGCTCGCTCGGCCTGAGGGGCGATCCGGCCGGCGAGGCCGAGGCCCGCGGCGATCCCGAGGCACTCCCGACCGAGCGCCTGCGCGAGTTCGAGCGCCACCTGCGGCTCGAGCTCGAGCGCGAGAGCGTCGAGCGGACCCGGTC
>JACCTJ010000136.1 GCA_013812485.1 Thermoleophilaceae bacterium | reverse complement strand
GAGCGCGAGGTGGGCCAGCGGCTCGTCTTCGACATCTCGTTCGAGCTCGACCGCTGCGACGCCACGGTCACCGACCGCCTCGACGACACGATCGACTACGGCGACGTCTGCCAGCAGGTCGCGCTCGCGGCGCAGGAGCGCTCGTACCGCACGCTCGAGCGCCTCTGCTCGCGCGTGGCCGATCGCATGATCGAGCGCTACGGCGTCGACCAGATCTCGGTTCGCGTGGCCAAGCCGGAGCCGCCGATCGCCCTGCCGGTCGACGAGGTGGCCGTCGCGGTCCACAAGGAGCGCGCGGACTGAGCGGAGCGGCGCGGCGGGGCTTCCTGGGCCTCGGCTCGAACGAGGGCGAGCGCCTCGACAGCCTGCGCGCGGCGCGCGAGCTTCTGCACCGGTCGGAGGCGCCCGGAGGCCTGCACGTCCTCGCCTCCTCCTCGGCCTACGAGACCGAGCCCCAGGCCGGAGCCGTCGGCCAGCGCGAGTTCGTCAACGCCTGCCTCGAGATCGAGACCGCGCTCGAGCCCGAGCCGCTGCTCGACCTCTGCAAGGGCGTCGAGCGCACGCTCGGCCGCGAGGCCGGCGCCGAGCGTCACGCCCCGCGCCCGATCGACGTCGACCTGCTGCTGCTCGGAGAGCTCGAGCACCACTCGGAGCGGCTCGCCCTGCCCCACGCCGACATCACGCGACGGCGCTTCGTGCTCGTCCCCCTGCTGGAGCTCGATCCCGTGCTCGTCCTGCCGGACGGGACGTCGCTGAGCGCCGCCCTCGCCGCCCTCGAGGGCCAGCGCGTCGAGCGGATCGGTGCGCTGTGAGCGCCGCCGCGCGAGATAATCGAGCCCATGCTGCTCGCCATCGACGTCGGCAACACCCAGACCCACGTCGGGACCTTCCGCGGATCGCAGCTCGTCGAGCACTGGCGCTTCGCCACCGTGCGCGAGGCCACCGCCGACGAGGTCGCCTCGCTGCTCGTCGGCCTGCTCGACCTGCGCGGGCTCTCGCTGGCCGACATCGACGGAGCGATCGTCTCCTCGGTCGTGCCCCAGCTCACCCACGAGTACGAGGGACTCTCCGACCGGTACCTGCGGGGAGCGCTGCTCGTGGTCGGCCCCGAGGTCCGCACGGGCATGGCGATCCGGATCGACAACCCGCGCGAGCTCGGCACCGACCGGCTCGTCAACGCGATCGCAGCCTACGAGCGCTTCGGGAGCGCGTGCATCGTCGTCGACTTCGGCACCGCGACCAACTACGACGCCGTCTCGGCCGACGGCGAATACCTCGGCGGGGTGTTCGCGCCGGGGATCGAGATCTCCATGGAGGCGCTCTCCGAGCGCGCGGCCAAGCTGCCCAAGGTCGACTTCGAGGCGCCGGCCGAGACCATCGGCCGCACGACGATGACCGCCCTGCAGTCGGGCCTGATCTACGGCACGGCCGGCCAGGTCGACGGGATCGTGGCGCGCATGCGCGAGGAGCTCGGCGTTGACGCCGCGGCCATTGCCACAGGGGGTCTGGCGAGCGGGATCGTTCCCTTCTGCGCGGAGATCTCCGAGGTCGACGACGAGCTCACGCTCACCGGGCTGCGGCTGGTCCACGAGCGCAACGGGGCGGGCGCGAGGTAGGCCGGGCGCTGCGCTCTACCCGCCTGGCTACCGTGATGAGGGGTATGCCCGCGCTCACCGACCCCTGGCGGCTCGCCGGCCGCACGTTCGAGAACCGGCTCGTGCTCGCGCCCCTGGCCGGCATCGGCAACTGGTTCGTGCGCCTCCAGGCCCGCCGCTTCGGCGCCGGCCTCGTGATCTCGGAGATGGTCTCGAGCTTCGGGCTCAAGTACGGCGACGAGCGCACGACGCGCGAGTTCCTGCGCATCCATCCCGACGAGCACCCGGTCTCGATCCAGCTCTTCGGCCACGATCCCGACGCCATGCGCGCCGCCGCCTCGATCGTGGCGGAGGCCGGCGCCGACATGATCGACATCAACATGGGCTGTCCGGTGCGCAAGGTCTGCCGGACCGGCGCCGGGGCCTCACTGCTCGAGGAGCCCGACAGAGCGCTCGCGCTCGCCCGTGCGGCGATCGAGGGGAGCGGCCTGGCGGTGACGGTCAAGCTGCGCTCGGGACAGCGGCCCGGCGAGCGGACCGGGTTCGAGCTCGCGCACCGGCTCGTGGCCGAGGCCGGCGTGGCCGGCATCTCCTTCCACCCGCGCCACGCCTCGCAGCAGCACAAGGGCAGCCCCGACCTCGCCCTCGCCGCCGAGCTCGTCGCCGAGCTCGAGGCGCCGGTCATCCTGTCGGGCGGCCTTTCCTCCGACGAGCGCGCGATCGCCGCCTTCGAGCAGACGGGCGCCGCCGCGGTCATGCTCGCCCGCGGGTCGTTGGGCGACCCGTGGCGCTTCGCGCGCCTGCTCGGGCGCTACGAGGGCGAGCCCTCCGCCGAGGAGGTCGCTCGCGAGCTCGAGTGGGTGATCGATCGCGGTGAGGAGCACCTCGGCGTCGAGCGGGCGGGGCGCTACCTGCGCAAGTTCTATCCCTGGTACGCCGACACGCTCGGGCTCACGAAGCGCGAGCGCCGCGAGCTCGTCGAGGCGCCTACGACGAGTGACGCGCGGCGGGCCCTCGAGGCCTTGGCCGTGCCGCTCGCGGCCTGAAAAGCCCCTCGAGAACGCCTCCGACCCGCTGCTAGACTCGCGCGTCCTTTTGACTGCGGCCGCGTCGTCGAGCCCCGATCCGCGCCGATCCGGAGACCTCTCCTCATGCCCAAGGACCTGATTCTTACCCCCCGGGGGCTCGAAGAGCTCAAGGCCAAGATCGAGCATCTCTCGACCACCCGCCGGCGTGAGGTCGCCGACCGGATCCGCGAGGCGCGCGAGTTCGGCGACATCGCCGAGAACTCGGAGTACGACGACGCCAAGAACGAGCAGGCCATGCTCGAGCGCCAGATCGCCGACCTCGAGGAGAAGGTGCGCTCGGCCTCGGTGATCGACGAGGCCCACGTCCCCACCGACGTGGTGGCCGTAGGCTCGCTCGTCCACGTCAAGGACCAGAAGACGGACAAGTCGCAGAAGTACAAGATCGTCGGCCCCCCCGAGGC
>JACCTJ010000134.1 GCA_013812485.1 Thermoleophilaceae bacterium | reverse complement strand
GCCGTCGGCGCGGTGTAGAGGATCGTCACGCCGTAGCGCTCGCAGACCTCCCACCAGGCGTCCTTGTCGGGGTAGTCGGGCGCGCCCTCCCACATCACCGAGGTCGCGCCGTTGAGCATCGGCCCGTAGACGATGTAGGAGTGGCCGGTGACCCAGCCGACGTCGGCCGAGCACCAGAACACGTCCTCCTCGGGCTTGAGGTCGAAGACGACCTTCGTCGTGTGGGCGACGCCGGTGAGGTAGCCGCCGGTCGTGTGCAGGATCCCCTTGGGGCTCGCGGTCGAG
This sequence comes from Thermoleophilaceae bacterium, assembly GCA_013812485.1. Taxonomy (GTDB): domain Bacteria; phylum Actinomycetota; class Thermoleophilia; order Solirubrobacterales; family Thermoleophilaceae; genus JACCUC01. The sequence continues at coordinate 2,336 of JACCTJ010000134.1, read as the reverse complement.
CCCGAGGTGTAGAGGATGAAGAGCGGGTGCTCTGAGTCGAGCTCCTCGGCCGGGCACTCGTCGTCGGCCGCCTCGAGCAGCTCGTGGTACCAGAGGTCGCGCCCCTCGGTCATCGCGCAGCCGGCGCCCGTGCGCCCCACGACGACGATCGTCTCCATGTGGTCCAGGTCTCCGATCCCCTCCTCGTCGACCGTCGACTTGACCTCCGCGGTCTTGCCCTTGCGCCGCGCCCCGTCCACGGTGACGAGCGCCTTGGCCTCCGAGACCTTCATGCGCTCGGACACCGACTCGGGCGAGAAGCCGCCGAAGACCAGGTTGTGCACGGCGCCGATGCGGGCGCACGCGAGCATGGCGATCACGACCTCCGGGATCATGGGCAGGAAGATGCCGACCACGTCCTCGCGGCCGATGCCGCGCTGCTTCAGCCCGTTGGCGAGCTTCTGGACGTCGCGCAGGAGGTCGGCATAGGTCCAGTCCTCCTCCTCGCCCTCCTCGCCGCGCCAGTGGAAGGCGACGCGATCGCCGTTGCCGGCCTCGACGTGGCGGTCGAGGCAGTTGTGGGAGGCGTTGATCTTCCCGTCGGCGAACCACTTGAAGAAGGGGGCGTTCGAGTTATCGAGCGACTCGCTGGGATCGGTGAACCAGTCGAGCTCGCGGGCCTGCTCGAGCCAGAAGGCGGCCGGGTCGCGCTCGGCGTCGCGGTGCAGCGAGTCGTCGCGCACGAGCGCGTGGCGTACGAAGTCCTCCGGCGGGTCGAAGCGCTCCTGGTTGAGCAGCGACTGAAGCTCTCCTTCGTGCTCGTCTGCGCCCTTCTCGTCGGTCGCCATGGGCGATGGGCTCCTTTCGGCCGGTGACACGTCTAATCGAGCTCCTTGACGGGGAGCACCTTCTGCCTGAACGTCGCGTTGGTGACGATCGCGAACGACGCGTACCAACCCGCGAGCGCGGTCACGATCCCGACGAAGCCCCCGATCCGGGTGACGATCTCGGTCCCCGTCACGTCGCCGATGCCGAGCAGGTAGAAGGTCGCGGCCAGCAGCAGGAAGACGATGTTGACCGCTCCTGTGACCTTGAACGAGGCAACGTACATGTAGGTCGTGAAGATCGCCCAGGCGATCAGCGTCCAGCCCATGTACACGGCCAGCTCGGCCTCCGGGATGCGGTCGGCGAAGAACACCTCGAGTAGGGCGAACGAGATCCAAAACGCTCCATACGAGGTGAACGCCGTGGCGCCGAAGGTGTTGCCGGTGCGGAACTCCCACATCCCGGCCAGCAGCTGCGCGAGCCCGCCGTAGGCGAAGGCCAGGCCGAACACCACCGGCTCCCCCGCCTCGGGCAGCAGCCCGGAGTTGAACAGGCTGAGCACGAAGGTCGTGAGCGCGAAGGCGGCCAGCCCGAGCGGGGCCGGATCGGCGGTGATGGGCGCGGTTCGCGTCGGGCGAGGCTCAGAGGCGGACTCGCTCGCCGGCGCGCTCTCGCCGCCGGCCCGTGCGGCGTCGGGGTCGGGCGTGTGCGCGCCGTCGCCGCTCACGGACCGCGTGGGGGCCTCGGGGGGCGTCCGCTCGCTCGGCGTCGCCTGGATCGGAAGCCTCCATGACGCGGATTGGTCTGGCGCTCCCGGCGCGTGCGGCGCCTCGAGCGGCGGCGATTCGACCGAACGCCGATCGTGGTCGACGTGGTCATCGACGTCGCCGTCGCCGTGTCGCACGCCGGGGCCGAGTCGCCGCAGGAGCCCCTGCCGCCTCCGCGGCACTACCTGGTCGCCGCCGGGCCGGCGGTTTCCACGGCTCTGCCGTTGGCGCTCGCGACCTCATCGCCCGGACTGGCCTCGGCCCCCAGACCGGTCTCCGAGCACACGTAGCGCTCGTCGAACGAGCGCTCGGCGGCGAGCCAGTCGGTCTCGCCCGGCGCGTCGTGGCTCCGTGTGGCGCTCGCGGAATCGGTCTGTGTCATCCGTCCTTGTCCCAGAGGTCGGGCATACCCCGGCGGGCGGGATTCGATACACACCGGCGCCTGACCGGCAGGTGTGGGAGGATCACGAAATCGTCACATCCCCCTCGCGCCGCTCGGCCGGTCTTCAGAAGTGACCGCCCCAGACACCTCATTCAGCTCCGAGGAGACGCGGCGGCCCACGCACGAGGCTGCCACGCTCGAGTTCCGCTCGGCCACCAAGCGCTATCCGGGTCAGGAGGAGGCGGCGGTCGATGGCCTCTCGCTGACCGTGCCCGCGGGGGAGATCCTCGTCCTCGTCGGCCCCTCGGGCTGTGGCAAGACCACGGCCATGCGGATGGTCAACCGGATGATCGAGATCACCGAGGGCGACATCCTGCTCGACG
>JACCTJ010000128.1 GCA_013812485.1 Thermoleophilaceae bacterium | reverse complement strand
GGCGGGCTGCTCAAACACCTGGCGCTGGTCGAGGACTACTGGTTCTCGTGCCGACTGCTGGGCCGTGACGAGGCCGAACCCTGGAGCTCCGCGAACTGGGACGTCGATCGCGACTGGGACTGGCATTCGGCCGCCGCCGACACACCAGCCGAGATCACCGGGCTTTGGGAGCGGTCGGTCGAGCGTTCTCGTGCCTGCCTGGCCGCGGCGATGGACGACGGAGGGCTCGATCGGCCAGCCGCCGTGGCGCAGTCAGACGGTCGTGTACCGACCCTCCGGTGGATCGTGCTCCACATGATCGAGGAGTACGCCCGTCACGCCGGACACGCCGACCTGCTCCGCGAAGCGATCGACGGGTTGGCGGGGGAGTAGCGCCGGTCAGGCGAGCTTCTTGTACTTGATCCGGTGCGGAATCGTGGAGTCGGTGCCCAACCGCCGCTTCTTGTCTTCCTCGTAATCTTGGAAATTGCCCTCGAACCACTCGACGTGGCTGTCGCCCTCGAAGGCCAGGATGTGGGTGGCGATGCGGTCGAGGAACCAGCGGTCGTGCGAGATGATGACGGCGCAGCCGGCGTAATCTTCGAGCGCCTCCTCGAGCGCGCGCAAGGTGTCGACGTCGAGGTCGTTGGTCGGCTCGTCAAGAAGCAGCACATTCGCGCCGCTCTTGAGAATCTTGGCGAGGTGCACCCGGTTGCGTTCGCCCCCTGAGAGCTGGCCGACCTTCTTCTGCTGGTCGGCTCCCTTAAAGTTGAAGGCGCCGCAATAGGCGCGCGCGTTCATCTCGCGCTTGCCGAGATAGAGGATTTCGTTGCCGCCCGAGATCTCCTGCCACACCGTCTTCTCAGGCTCGAGCGACTCCCGGCTCTGGTCGACGTAGGCGAGGTCGACCGTCTCGCCGATCCGCACCGATCCGTGGTCGGGCTCCTCCTGGCCGGCGATCATGCGGAACAGCGTGGTCTTGCCGGCCCCGTTTGGGCCGATGACCCCGACGATCCCGCCGCGCGGCAGCGAGAACGAGAGGTCCTCGAACAGCAGCCGCTCGCCGTAGCCCTTGGCCAGCCCGTCGGCCTCGACGACCACGTCGCCGAGCCGCTGGCCCGAGGGGATGCGGATCTGCGCCTGCTCGACCTTCGAGGCGGCCTCGTCGGCCACGAGCTGCTCGTAGGCCCGGACGCGTGCCTGCGGCTTCGACTGGCGCGCGCGCGGGCTGAGCCGCACCCACTCGAGCTCACGGGCGATCGTGCGCTGGCGGGCGCGGTCCTGGCGCTCCTCGTTGGCCAGGCGGGCCTGCTTCTGCTCCAGCCAGCTCGAGTAGTTGCCCTCGTAGGGGATCCCCCGGCCGCGGTCGAGCTCGAGGATCCAGCCCGTCACGTTGTCGAGGAAGTAGCGGTCGTGAGTGATGGCCACGACCGTGCCGGGATAGTCGTGCAGGTGGCGCTCGAGCCAGGCCACCGACAGCGCATCGAGGTGGTTGGTCGGCTCGTCGAGAAGCAGCAGGTCGGGCTGGCGCAGCAGGAGCCGGCAGAGCGCGACGCGGCGGCGCTCGCCGCCCGAGAGTCGCGTGACCTCGGCGTCCCCGGGCGGGAGGCGGAGCGCGTCCATGGCCTGGTCGAGGCGCGAGTCGAGGCTCCAGGCGTCGACGGCGTCGATGCGCTCCTGCACGGTGGCCATCTCCTCCGCGGTCTCCTCGGAGTAGTCGGCGGCCAGCGCGTTGAAGCGGTCGAGCAGCGCGCGCTGCTCGGCGAGCGCCTCCTCGACGTTGCCGCGCACGTCTTTGTCCGGGTCGAGCTCCGGCTCCTGCTCGAGCAGGCCGACGGTCGCCCCGGGCGCCAGCTCGGCGCGACCGGTGTAGCCGTCGTCGAGTCCGGCCATGATCCGCAGCAGCGTCGACTTTCCGGCCCCGTTGTAGCCGAGAACGCCGATCTTCGCGCCGGGCAGGAGCGATACCGAGACGTCGGTCAGCACCTGCTTGTCGGGCGGATAGATCCGCGACAGGCGGTGCATGGTGAAGACGTACTGGTGGGCCATGGTCAGTTCTCGAGGCTAGCGAGCGCGCTCGCGCTCACGCCCCGCCGCTCACCGTTCGGGCTCGGCGATCCTCACGCGCCCGTGCTCGACGAGCGCGTCGAAGTCGGAGGCGCCGAAGCCTCCGTTGCGATCGGGCAGGTGGGCGTCGAGATCGCCGATCCGGATCCCCTGACGTCGCAGGCGCTCGCGCAGGCGCCGCTGGTCGATCGACGAGCCGCTCTGCCTGGCTTCGAGCAGCTCGCGCAGCGTCGCGGCGCTCTCGGCCGAGATGCTCCACACCGTCTCCTCGCGCCAGGCCCGGTAGAGGACGCGCATTCGGCGCACGAACGGCTTCGGCCTGTCGGCGTAGACGCGTCGCCCGAGCGGCCAGATCTCGGCTCGCAGCTCCGCGCGCCGGTTGCCGGCGAGCGTGAGCAGGGTCTCGCCCGCACCGCCGTCGGCGCTCTCGGCGGCCAGACCCCGGACCGTGTCGGCGAGCACGGCGAGGTCGTGGTCCTCGCCGAGCAGCTCGCCGAGCCTGTCCGTGGCGTCGACGAGCTCGCCCATGGGGCCGGGCCAGATCGGCTTGAGCACGCGGGCGTGGTACCAGAGGTCCTTCACCCGCTTGCGGGCGTTGTGCAGTCGCTGGTCGGTCGGATGCGTGCGCGCGTCGGTGAAGGCGTCCCGGCCGCGCGAGTAGGTCCGTAACAGGCCATCCTCGAGCGCGGAGAACCTGTCGGTCTCGATCCCCAACCCTTCGATCCGGGCGCGGATCTCCGCCAGCTCGCCGGCCGTGGCGTCCATCGCGCCCTCGTCGTCGAGGACGCGCGTCGTCACCTCCCGCCGGCGTTGCACGAGCACGGCGCTCAGCGGCGCGAGGCTCCGCCGCGCCAGCGGTACCTGCCGTCCCAGGCGATCGACCGCGGCGACGAGCACGGCGGCGTCGCGGGGCGCGGACAGCCGGCGAGAGGCGTCTCGCAGGGCGTTGTTCTCTCGCGAGTAGGTCTTCGAGCCGATCTCGTCGCGGACGAGTCGCAGCACGGCGCGCGCCTTCTTCGCCGCCTTGCGGGCCTCGTGGACGGCCTCGTCACGTTCCTCGCCGCGCGCGGTGCGCAGGCCGTCCTCGGCGTCGGCGAGCTGCTCGGTGACGATCCGGCGGATGCCGTCGGGGAGGGTCTCCCGGGGGTCGAGGCGGTAAGCCATGCCTTCTTTACTTACCCTCCCTCACCTGGGTTGACGCAGGCCACGCTCGTACTCGTAGCGCACCGTCACCGCCTGTGCCCACCAGGGACTGACGCCGTGGGCCTCGCGCAGGTGCCGGGCGCTCTCGGTGTGACCCTTCTCCGCTGACCCCCACTCGTCGAGGATCGTCAGCCACTCGCCCCAACCCTTGCCGGTCCGCCGC
>JACCTJ010000097.1 GCA_013812485.1 Thermoleophilaceae bacterium | reverse complement strand
ACCTCGGTGCCGCGGACCGCACCGGCGATGATCTTCGTCCCCCCGACGTCGACCCCGACGACGAGCGGCTCCTGTTCGTGTGCCGGGCTCATCCCGCCTATCTTCGCGCCACGGGCGATTCGGGGCGGCTAGCCTTGAGGGCGACCATGGACGAGCTCTACCGCGACTACATCCTCGATCACTACAAGAACCCCCGCAACTTCGGCGAGCTCGAGACGCACGACCTCGAGTGGCACGACCACAATCCGCTGTGCGGCGACGAGCTCGGCGTCCATCTGGTCGTCGACGAGGAGGGGAAGATCGCCGAGCTGCGCTTCCACGGACAGGGCTGCGCGATCTCGCAGGCGGCCGCGTCGATCAGCTCCGAGGAGCTGATCGGCATGCGCGTGGACGAGATCCCGGAGCTGAGCGCCGACTGGGTGCTCGACCAACTCGGGATCCCCGTCTCCCCCACTCGGCGCAAGTGCGCGCTGCTGAGTCTCAAGGTGATGCGCGGCGCCACCGGCGGCGACGCGTCGTGGCCGGTGGCGGCCGAACGCACCGCCTGAGCGCAGCTCAGTCCACGACCGAGGCGACCGCGGCGGCGGCGGGGCGCACGTGCACGCGCGCACCGACCTTGTGGAGCTCGAGCGAGGGCAGCTGCACGAGCAGGCTCCCCCCGACCTCGTGGCGCAGCCGGTAGAGCACGTCGTGCCCGCGGAACTCGCGCTCGACCACCTCGGCGTTGACGGCACGGTCGGTGCGCAGGTCGAGCTGCTCGGGCCGCACGGCGAGCTGGACGCGGCCCGTGCCGGTACCTGGGCTGTCGAAGACGCCGAGCCAGGTCTCGACGGCTCCGCCGCGGCGGCACATCCCCGAGAGCAGGTTGACCTCACCCAGGAAGCCGGCGATCCAACGGTCGGCCGGGCGAGCGTAGACCTCCTCGGGCGGACCGAGCTGGACGATCCGCCCCTCGCGCATCACGGCGACGCGGTCGCCGAGCGAGAGCGCCTCCTCCTGGTCGTGGGTGACGAGGACGGCGGTCGCCTCGGCATCACGGAGGATGAGCTCGACCTCGCGGCGCAGGTCGGCGCGCAGGGAGGCGTCGAGGCTCGAGAAGGGCTCGTCGAGGAGGACGAGCTCGGGCCCCGGGGCGAGGGCGCGCGCTAGGGCCGCGCGCTGGCGCTCGCCGCCCGAGAGCTCGTGCGGCAGGCGCTCGGCCTTGTGCTGGAGGCCCACGAGCTCGAGCGCGGTCCGGGCGCGGGCGCCGCCGCGACCGCCGCGGCCGCGCTCGCGCCGCGGCAGCCCAAAGGCGACGTTGCGCTCGACGCTCAGATGGGGAAAGAGGGCGTAGTCCTGAAAGACCATCCCGATCCGGCGCTGCTCGGGCGCGACCCAGACGCCGTCGCCGGCCACGATCCGGTCGCCCAAGCGGACCTCGCCGTGGCCGGGGCGCTCGAAGCCCGCGATCAGCCGCAGCAGCGTGGTCTTGCCGCAGCCGCTCGGTCCGAGCACGGTCAGGAGCTCGCCGCGGGCCACGGCGAGATCGACCTCGCACACCGCGGGCAAGGCCCCGAAGGCCTTGACCAGGCCTCGCGTCTCGACCGCCATGTCCGGAGGTATAGCGGGCGCCGAGCCGCTCATCCGGCCCCCAGCGCCTCGGCCTCGGCGCGCGCTCCGTCGCGACGGACGACCAGGCGCAGGACGATCGGCGCGGCGACGGCCACGAGCAGGAGCGCGGCCGGAGCCGCCCGCGAGTAGGCCGAGACCGAGGTCGCGCTCCAGACCTCGGTGGCCAGCGTCTCGAAGCCGATCGGGCGTAGGAGCAGAGTCACCGGCAGCTCCTTCATCGTGCTCAGGAAGACGATCGTCGCGCCGGCGAGCAGGCCGGGGGCGGCCAGCGGCACCGTGACCGCCGCGAACGCGGAGCGCGGGCCGCGCCCGAGCGCGCGCGCCGCCTCCTCGAGCCGGGGGTTGACCCCGGCCAGCGCGGTGCGGGCGCCGGCCAGCGCCTGGGGTAGGAAGCGCACGACGTAGGCGAACATGAGCAGCGCGAGCGTCTGGTACAGGGCGCCGAGGTAGCGCGCGGCGAAGAACACGAGCGCGAGGGCCACAACCACGCCGGGCAGGGCGTTGGCACCGTAGGACAGGCGCTCGAGGGCGCGCGTCCACGGGCGCGGAGTTCGGACGACGAGCAGCGCGACGGGCAGGGCGGCGAGGACGGCCGCCACCCCCGCGACCGTCGACACGCCGAGCGAACCGAGCGCCGGAGCGAGGATGCCCGCGCCGAGGCCCGCGCCCGCCGATCCCCCACGGGCGATCCAGTAGGTCAGCACGCCGACCGGAAGCACGAGCGCCAGCCCCACGACGAGAGCGCAGAACGCGACCGCCGCCGCCCGCCAGCGACCGAGCGCCACGGGCGGGACCGGGCGGGCAGCGGTCGGGGCGGCGC
>JACCTJ010000085.1 GCA_013812485.1 Thermoleophilaceae bacterium | reverse complement strand
CGCCGCTTGCCCGCTCTCGGGGGTCAAGGCCAGGCCGAGCACGGAGGCGAGAATCGCTATAAAGATGTTCCATGCGGCTGCCCGGGTAGCGCGCTGCGGTGGCGTGGACAAGGGAAGACCTCCAAGGTTGTAATGACCGGATCTCTGCTTTCCCTTGGTTTGAGCAGCGGGGTGAGCTGGGTGTGGCTGCCTCGGCGCGGCCTGAGCCTGGGCTTTCATAACTGCCTCCTTCTGGCCCCAGGCCTGTCAGGCACAGGGGCTGCTTTGACTTGGGTCGCGTGGCCGGGATTAGACCGAAGCCGCGCTGAGACTCCCTATCGGGGCTCTGGCCGGGGGGCACGATCCCCCGGACGTACGAGCCCTGCGGATATCCCCGGGACGAGCTAGCCGGATGTTTTTGACCATCTGAGGCCCGATCGGGCTCTGTTGAGCCGATCGGGCCTCTCTTGGGTGGCGGGGTGTAGCCAAAGTCAGGGCTAGTATCTGTCCAGGTGGGCGGCTATGGTCTGCTCATGCCAAAGCGCGGTGGGTCAGTTCACGTAGCCACAATCAAGACCGAAGGCAAGGGCGGTCGCGTCTACACGTCGCATCTCTTGCGGCGCTCCTTCAGGGAGGGCGGCAAGGTCCGCCACGAGAACCTTGGCAACCTCTCCCACCTGCCGATCGAGGTGATCGACGGAGTCCGCGCGATGCTCGCCGGGCGGGCGCTCGTCGATCTCGACTCCGGCTTTGAGATCTGCCGCTCGCTGCCCCACGGCCACGTCGCCGCGACCCTCGGCGCGCTGCGCTCGCTCGACCTCGAGCGGCTGGTCTGCCGCGAGCGCTGTCGCGAGCGCGACCTGGTCGTCGCGATGGTGATCCAGCGGCTAATCGCGCCGGGCTCCAAGCTCTCGGCGACGCGGCGCTTTGGCCAGACGACGCTCGCCGACGAGCTCTCGCTCGGCGAGGTCAAAGAGGCCGAGCTGCTCGCCGCGATGGACTGGCTGCTGGAGCGCCAAGATCGGATCGAGCGAGTGCTCGCAAAGCGCCATCTGGCCGGCGAGGGCTTTGTGCTCTACGACCTCTCCTCCTCATACGTCGAGGGACGGGCGTGCCCGTTGGCGACGCTCGGCTACTCGCGCGACGCCAAGAAGGGCAAGCTGCAGGTCAACTACGGCCTCGTCTGCTCGCCGCAGGGCCGCCCGGTGGCGGTCTCGGTCCACGAGGGCCGCGTCCAAGACCAAACGACGGTGCCCGCCACGATCGAGGCGGTCCGCGGGCGCTTTGGGATCGAGAACGTCGTCTTCGTCGGCGACCGCGGCATGATCACCCAGGCGCACGCCGAGGCGCTGACCGAGCAGGGCGTCGACTTCATCAGCGCCCTCAAGGCGCCCCAGATCCGAAAGCTCTTGGAGGCGGGCGATCTGCAGCTGGGCCTCTTCGACGAGCGAAACCTCGCCGAGATCGCCTCGGAGGAGTTCCCCGGCGAGCGCCTCGTCGTCTGCCGAAACCCGGCCGTCGCCGCCGAGCGCGCCCGCAAGCGAGCGGAGCTGCTCGCCGCCACCGAGGCCGAGCTCGAGAAGGTGCGCGCGATGGTCGAGGGGGAGCGCGGATCGCTGCGCAAGGCAGCCGCAGGCAGGATCGGCGAGCGGGCCGGGCGCGTCGTCAACCGCTTCAAGGTCGCCAAGCACTTCGAGCTTCGGATCGACGACGCCAGCTTCTCCTGGCAGCGAAAGGAAGGCCAGATCGCCGCCGAGGCCGCCCTCGACGGCCTCTACGTGATCCGCACGACCTGCCCGGCCGAGCTGATCGGCGCCGCCGCCACGGTCCGCGCCTACAAGCAGCTCAAGGTCGCCGAGCGCGCCTTCCGCACGATGAAGGACTCGATCGAGATCCGCCCGATCCACCACCACCTCGAGACCCGCGTGCGCGCCCACATCTTCCTCTGCATGCTCTCCTACTACGTCAGCTTCGAGCTCCACGCGAGACTCGCACCGCTTATGTTCACCGACGAAGAGCCGCTCTCACCGGCCGATCCGGTCGCGCCCGCGGAGCGCTCGCAGGCCGCCAGGGCGAAGGCCGGCTCGTCGCGCACCGAGGACGGCTTCGTCGCCCACAGCCTCGGAGATCTGCTCGCCGAGCTCGCCACCGTCTGTCGAAACGAGGTGCGGATCGGCGATCGCGAGCACACCTTCGCGCGCCTCACGACGCCCACCGAGCTTCAGGCGCGAGCATTCGATCGGCTCGAGGTCAAGCTCCACGCGTAGCCAAAGCCAGACCAGTCCGACGCGACGGATCCCTTGACGGGATGCGGGATTCGGAGGGTCAAGGCGAAAAACATCCGGTTAGCAGGCACACGGAGGCGGATATCGGCCGAGATCTGGCTCTCCAGAGCCAAATCTGCCTACGCGAGGTCCCGAAACCGTGGGCACACGCTTTCGCCACTTCAGTCCGGTGTCACTGGTAGGAAGTGCTTGGTCAGTGGGCATCGCGCCCCCACCGGGCGCCAGACGCAGTGCCGGCTCGAACGCCGACGCGATCAGAGCCGCTCTGGCCAGCCTGGGGGCCGAACAGCGTGGACACACGCGTGCGGGTCGTTACAAGGTGCCCGATTTCGCTTTGCAAACGGCGATCCGCGGGCTCACGAGCGCTTCGTGTGCCCATCAACTGCGGAAGTCCGGTCACAGACTCAGCACCAGGTCGCGGACCGCGGCCGGCTGGGACAGGAAGGGGTGGTGGCCGGCGTCGAGCTCCACGACGCTGCCTGCCCTGCCGGCGAACTCGCGTTGCAGCCCGGCGGGCGTACCCCGGTCCTCGGCGCAGACGAGGTACGTCGAGGCGACGTGTTGCCAGGCCGCCGCCTGCACCGGCTGCTCGAGGACGGCCAGGCTCTGCCGGGCCGTCTTGTCCGTGGCCTGTCGCTGGATCTCCGCATCGCAGTCTTGGAGGAACGTCTCGGCCAGGACATTCGGCCGGACGGTGAACGTGCCGCCCTCGGGATCGATGTCGAGAAACGGGGCGGGCTCCTCCCCGCCGAACGACGACAGGCTTTGCC
>JACCTJ010000076.1 GCA_013812485.1 Thermoleophilaceae bacterium | reverse complement strand
TCGGCGAGAACGTGTACGTCGCCAACCTCGAGACCACCGAGACCTTCGCGTTCGACGCGGCGACTGGAACCAAGGTGTGGTCCTTCCGCGACGGCGCCTACAACCCGGCGATCTCCGACGGCAATCTCATCTACGTGACCGGCAAGAAGCAGATCTACGCGCTGAAGCCGCAGCCGGGCGGCACGAAGAAGAAGAAGGGCAAGAAGTAGCAGTAGTCACGCCGGTTCGGCGAGCCTGACCGGGATACCGGCCTCGTCCAGCCTCGCCTTCGCCTCGGCGACAGTGTGCTGGCCGTAGTGGAAGATCGACGCGCAGAGCACCGCGTCGGCGTGGCCGTCCTCGATCGCCTCGACCAGGTGAGCGAGCTCGCCCGCCCCTCCCGAGGCAATCACCGGGACGTCGACCGCGTCGGCCACCGCGCGCGTCAGCTCCAGCTCGTAGCCGTCGCTGGTCCCGTCACGGTCCATGCTCGTCAGCAGGACCTCCCCCGCCCCGCGCCCGGTCGCCTCGGCGGCCCACTCGACCGCGTCCCGTCCGGTGGCGACCCGCCCGCCGTTCAGAAAGACGCCGTAGGAATCGCCATCGCGCTTTGCGTCTATGGCGATCACGACGCACTGCGCGCCGAACACCTCGGCCAGCTCGTTGAGCAGCTCGGGGCGCTGCAGCGCGGCCGAGTTGACCGAGACCTTGTCGGCGCCCGCGTCCAGGACCGCCTGCGCGTCCTCGACGGAGCGGATGCCGCCGCCGATCGTGAAGGGGATGAAGACGTTGTCGGCCGTGCGGCGGGCGAGGTCGACGACCGCGTCGCGCGACTCGTGCGATGCGGTGATATCGAGGAAGACGAGCTCGTCGGCACCCGCGGCGTCGTAGAGCGCGGCCAGCTCGACGGGGTCGCCGGCGTCGCGGATGTCGACGAAGTTCGTGCCCTTGACGACGCGCCCCCCATCGACGTCGAGGCAGGGGATGACGCGCTTGAGGAGCACCGCTCGGTCGAGGCTAGTCGGCTGGGGCCGGGGCCGGGTCGCCCGCCAGCGCAGCGTTGCCCTCGGCCACGGTGAAGCGCCGCTCGTAGAGGGCCTTGCCGGCGATCACCCCCTCGAGGTTGTCGAGCTCGAGGGCTCGCAGCGCCTCGAGGTCGGCCAGCGAGGAGACTCCGCCCGAGGCGATCACGCGGCCGCCGGTGGCCTGCGCGACCAGGCGCAGTCCCTCGAGGTCCGGGCCGGCGAGCGTCCCGTCGCGATCGACGTTGGTGTAGGCGAAGGTCCGCGCGCCGCGGCGCTCGAGCCGGGCGACCAGGTCCTCGGGCCGCAGGTCGCTGGCCTCGGTCCAGCCGGCCACCGAGACGCGGCCGCCGCGAACGTCGACCGCCACCACCACCCGGTCGGGCCCGGCGAGCTCGAGTGCCGAGCCGAGCAGCGCTTCGTCGCGCAGGGCGGCGGTGCCGAGGACGACGCGTCGCGCTCCCGCCTCGAGCGCGTCGTGCACCGCTCCGAGGGTGCGCAGGCCGCCGCCGTACTGCACGGGCGGCTCGAGCTCGGCCGTCATCCGCCGCAGCTCGCCGAGATGCTGCGGGGACCCCCTGCGCGCGCCGTCGAGGTCGACGACGTGGAGGTACTGCGCCCCCTCGTCGGCCCAGGCTCGCGCGGCCTCGAGCGGAGACTCGGCGTAGACCGTCTCCTCGTCGAAGTGGCCGAGCCTCAGCCGGACCGCGCGGCCGCGCTGGATGTCGACCGCCGGGAAGAGGATCACGGGCTCGGCGCGGCGCTCAGGCCCTCGCGGCGCGGCGCGAGGTCCGGGCGCCCGCAGAGCCCGGCGAAGGAGCCGAGCAGAGCCAGCCCGTCCGGTCCCGACTTCTCGGGGTGGAACTGCACGCCGAACACGGTCTGCTGCGCCACGACGGAGGCGAACTCGGTGCCGTAGGTCGCCGTTCCGACGATCGCGTCGGGATCGGCGGGCACGGCCGCGAACGAGTGCACGTGGTAGAAGGCGCACGGCTGGGGCAGCTCCGCGGTGAGGACCGAGGGCCGGCGCCAGCCCACGGCGTTCCAGCCGATCTGCGGGATCTTCAGCCCGGGCGCCTCGAGCGCCCGCACCTCACCCCCGAGCACGCCGAGGCCCTCGGCTCCGCCGAGCTCGGTCGAGCGCTCGAACAGCAGCTGCATTCCGAGGCAGATCCCGAGCACGGGCACGCCGGCCTCGAGGCGCTGGGCCAGAAGCGTGTCGAGGCCGCGGGCTCGGACCTCGCCCATGGCCCTGGGGAAGGCGCCGACCCCGGGGAGGATTACGCCGTCGCAGGCCCGCACGACCTCAGCGTCGTGGGTCCGCGCGGGTCGGGCGCCGACGCGCTCGAGGGCCTTCTCGATCGAGCGCAGGTTGCCCATCCCGTAGTCGAGCAGGGCGATCCGGGGGCCGCTGAGGCGATCGGCGCTCACCTCAGAGCACGCCCTTGGTGGAGGGAACGCGGTCCGCCGCGTCCGGGTCGATCGCCACCGCGGCGCGCAGGGCGCGCGCAAAGGCCTTGAACGCCGCCTCGATCATGTGGTGGGCGCTGCGCCCGGCCTCCACGCGCACGTGCAGGGTCATGCGCGACGTGCTCGCCACCGCGCGCATGAACTCCTCGCACAGCTCGGTCTCGAAACCGCCGATCACGAGCGAAGGGAGCCGCTTCGCCTCGAACACGGACAGCGGCCGTCCGGAGAGGTCGATGGCCGCGCTCGCGCGCGCCTCGTCCATGGGCACGGTGGCCTCGCCGAAGCGGACGATCCCGGTGCGGTCGGCAAGTGCCTCGTCGAGAGCGCGCCCCAACAGCAGGCCGGTGTCCTCGACGGTGTGGTGAGCCCCGGTCTCGAGGTCGCCGCGGGCCTCGACGTCGAGGTCGAGGCCGCCGTGACGAGCGAGCGAGTCGAGCATGTGGTCGAAGAAGCCGACGCCCGTGCGCCGCTCCCCCGCCCCCGACCCGTCGAGGCCGAGCGACAGGCTGATCTCGGTCTCGGAGGTGGCGCGGGAGAGGGTTGCGGTGCGACTCATGGGGCCACGCAGGCTATCCGGCCACCCTGGCTCAGCCTCAGCGGAGCTCGGCGGCGAGCGCGGCCTTCGCCGCGAGCCAGCCGCCCATCCCGGCGCACCCACCCGGGGGCGTCAAGGCTGAGCACAGGTAGAGCCCGCTCAGCGGCGTGCGGTAGGGCCCGGGGCGGACGGGCGGCCGGGTCTTCGTCATCGCTCGCGGCGCTCCATCGACTCGGCGTGGGCGGCGAACCCCTCGGCCCGGGCGATCGTCGCCCCGGCCGGCGCGAGCGCTGCCGCCGCTCCGCCGGGGAAGGTGACCCGCGCCATCCGCCGGCGGAAGGTGGCCGCCGAGAGCCCGCTCGCATGGCGGGCCGCCCCGCCCGTCGGCAGCACGTGGTTCGAGCCGGCGATGTAGTCGCCGAACGCGGTCCCGGCGTCGCGCCCGACGAACAGCGCGCCGGCCGAACGGACCGTTGCGCTCTCGGCCTCGGCCGCGGCCCCCGTGAGCTGGAGGTGCTCGGGGGCGATCAGATCGCTCAGGCGCACCGCGGTAGCCGGGTCGGGGGCGCGCACCAGGGCGAGCGGTGGCAGCTTCCCAACGTCTGCGTCCGGCGGGCTCGCGGCCCGGATCGCGCGCTCGACCTCCTCGACCAGAGCGCCGTCCTCGCTGACGAGGACGAGCAGGCTCCCCAGACCGTGCTCGGCCTGGGCGAGCAGGTCGAGGGCCGCGAGGCCCGGGTCGGCCCCGGCCGAGGCCACGACCACGAGCTCGCTCGGGCCCTCCACGCCGTCGATGGCCACCCGGCCCACGACCTGGCGCTTGGCCTCCTGGACCCAGGCGTTGCCGGGACCCACGATGACGTCGACCGCGGGGATCAGGTCGGTCCCGTAGGCGAGCGCGGCGATGGCCTGGGCTCCGCCCATCCGGTAGACCTCGTCGACCCCGCACAGGCCGCAGGCGCCGAGGATGACCGGATGGGCGTCTCCGTCCGGACCGGGTGGCGCGCAAACCGCGAGCTCGTCCACGCCGGCGGCCCGAGCGGTGACCGCGCACATGACGACACTCGAGGCGTACGGCGCCTGCCTTCCCGGCACACAGGCGCCGGCGCGGCGGACCGCCAGCTCGGCGATCTCGACCCGCTGCCCGTCCGCGAGGGTCACCGTCGTCGGCTCGTGCAGCGATGCCCGCGCCACCTCCCCCACGTTGGCGATCGCGGCACCCAGCGCCTGCGCCAGGCGCGGCTCGAGCGCGGCCGCGGCCCGTTCGATCTCCCCCGGCGCCACCCGCAGCCGCTCGGGCGGGACCTGCGCGCCGTCGAAGCGGGCCGTCAGCTCCCGCACCGCGACGTCGCCTCCGTCGCGCACCGCGCGTACGAGGGCCCGCACCTCGTCCTCGATCGCCGGCGGGGGCGGGCTCAGCGCCCTGATCTGCGCCGCCGCCCGAGCCTCGTCGCCGGTCACGACCTGCGCGTGAACGACCCGAACGCTCATCGCCCGAGCTCGCGCAGACCGGTGACGAGCCCGTCGATGGCCGCGGCCTTGAGCTTGTGGGAAACCGGGTTGGCGATCAGTCGCGCCGTCGAGCCGACGATCTCCTCCCGCACCTCGAGACCGTTCTCGACCAGGGTGCGTCCCGTCGCCGTCAGGTCGACGATCGCGTCGACGAGGCCGGTCAGAGGCGCCAGCTCCACCGAGCCCTTGACCTCGACGATCTCGGCCTGGCGACCGGTCGCCGCGAAGTGCCTGGTGGCGATGCCCGGGTACTTCGTCCCCACCCGCGCGACCCCGAGCCGGCGCAGCGACTCCTCTAGCGCGTCGTCGCCCGCGCGCGCGGCCACTACCATGCGGCAGCCGCCGTAGCCGAGATCGAGCAGCTCGTAGACCTCGCGGCTCGGGCTCTCCAGCAACACGTCCTTGCCCGTCACCCCGAGATCTGCCGCGCCGTACTCGACGTAGGTGGGGACGTCGCTCGGGCGCATGGTCACGATGCGCTCGACCCCGGCGCCGAGATCAGGCCCCGAGAAGAGCAGGCGGCGCGGGTTGTCGCGGACCTCGGCGGTGGCGATCCCGAGCGCGTCGAGCCGGTCGAGCGTCTCCTCGAACAGCGCCCCACGGGGGACGGCGAGGGTGAGCGCGCCCTGGCCCGGCTGGGGCGTAGAGAGCGCGCCCTGGCCCGGCTGGGGCGTAGAGAGCGCGCCGCTCATCCGAGGCGCTCCTCCGCTGCCTGGGCGGCGTGCACACGCTGGATGTCGAGGGCGATCCCGCAGGCGGGAAGCGGCGTCCCGAAGCGCCCGAGCAGCTCGTCGTAGCGCCCACCGCCCCCGAGGGCGAAGCCCACGGCCGGGTCGTAGACCTCGAACACCGCGCCCGTGTAGTAGCCGAGCTCGCGCACGAGGCCGAGGTCGAAGATCGTCCGCTGCGCGGCTCCGCTCTCGGCCAGCAGCTCGTGCAGGGCTCGCAGACCCTCGGCGCTGCGGGCGACCGGCCCCTCGGCGCGGTCGAGCACCTCGGGACCGCCGCGCAGGGTGGGGATGGCCACGAGGAGGTCGCGCGCGCCCGGCGAGAGCCCGAGCTCCTCGGCGTCGACCGCGAGCGCGACGAGGTCCCGCCGTGAGAGATGCTCGAGCAGCTTCCCGCGCCGGTCCTCCGGAACCTCGAGCTCGGCCAGCAGGCCGCGCACGAGCGAGCCGTCGCCGACGCCGATCCGGTGACGGCG
>JACCTJ010000047.1 GCA_013812485.1 Thermoleophilaceae bacterium | reverse complement strand
CCCACACGACGAGGAGGGCGGTGAATCCGACGAGGAGCGGGCGGCGCAGGCGAGCCATCAGCTCAGACCTGGGTGCGAAGGCTCCAGCTGGCGCCGCCGTCGGTCGAGCGCATGACGCGGTTGTCGGCGAGGGCGACGTAGAGCTCGCTCCCGGCGGCCATGAGGGCGACCGGCTCGCCGGGGACGTCGCCCGCGGGACGGAAGTTGCGCCCGCCGTCCGAGCTCACCGAGACCTTA
Source organism: Thermoleophilaceae bacterium (assembly GCA_013812485.1). Lineage (GTDB taxonomy): Bacteria > Actinomycetota > Thermoleophilia > Solirubrobacterales > Thermoleophilaceae > JACCUC01. The sequence continues at coordinate 4,447 of JACCTJ010000047.1, read as the reverse complement.
CCCCCCTGTTCGAGCATGAAGAGGCGCTCGGGTGCCGCCCAGGCGACGAGGGCGATCTGCTTCCCGAGCGCCCGCCAGGCCCGGCCGCCGTCGCCCGAGGCGAAAAGCCCCGAGTCGGTGGAGGCGATCAGGCGGTCGGGGTTTCGCGGATCGACGGCCAGGTCGATCAGGGTGCCGGGTGGGCGCTGCTCGCTCCAGCTGCGGCCCGCGTCGCGGCTCACGAGGAAGCGGCCGCTCGAGCTGTCGGAGCCGTATACCCGCGTGCCGGCACCGCGCAGGATGTGGAAGTCGACCTCCCCGAGCAGGGACACGGGGCGGAAGGTGCGACCGGCGTCGGTCGAGGCGATCAGACCGAGGTTTGGCGGCAGGTTCTCGAGGTCGCCGGGGTGACCGGAGCCCAGGAACCTGTTGGGCCCGACGATCGAGAAGCCCATGACGTCCTTGCCGCTGCTACCGACCGGCCGGGCCTGGGTCTCGCCGCGAGCGGCTCGGAAGAGCCCGTTGTGAGACGCCACGAAGACCGCTCCGTCGGCCGGGTTCACCCCGAGGCCGTGGACGTGGCCGCCGCCTGTCGACTCGAACGTCTGGCCGACTCCGCTCCCGCCGTCCCCGCCGCCTGAGAACGCCACCACGACAGCTATCACAGTCGCGACGCCGAGCACCGCCGCGAGGGCATAGCCTCGTAGCTTCTTGCGTCGTTCAGCCGCGAGCGCCGCCTGCTTGCGCTCATCCCGCTCGCGGCGGATGCGCTCCCTCGGCTTCTCTCGCGTCGCCATCTACGTCCGAGTGTAGTAGGCGGCCTACTCGACCGGCTTGAGCTCGAGGGCCGGCCCGGCGCCATCGCGGTCGACTCGGGCGGGCCGTCCGGAGCGAGCGGCCTCGATTCCCTCGCGGAGCTCCTCCGCCGAAGCCTCCCCGACGATATGGGCGACGACCTTCCCGTCAGCGTCGAGGAAGAAGGTCTCGGGGAGCCCTGCGAAGCCCCATCGGCGCGCGACCTCGTTGCCCGAGTCCCGGACGTTGAGGTAGCTGATTCCGAACTCCCGTAGGAACCTGCGCGCGTCGCCGGGGAAGTCCTGTTGGTTCAAGCCGACGAACAGCACCCCGCTCTCGCGAGCTGTCCGCCAGGTGCGCTCGAGCAGCGGCGCCTCCTTCCGGCAAGGGTCGCACCAAGAGGCCCAGAAGTTGACCACCACCGGCGTCCCGCGTAGCTCCTCGAGCGCGACCCGCCGGTCGCCGAGCGCCCGGCCGAGCGCGCGCGACAGCCGAGGGCCGAGCGTGCCCTCGCGGAGGACCGGCAGCTCGAATCCGGGCGCCTCGACCGCGTCCGACCGGGCCAAAGCCTCGTCGATGGTCGGCCGCGGCGCATCGGCGACGAGGCCGTAGGTCACACCGGCGAGGAGCACGACTGGGAGCGACACGGCGACGAGCAGCCGCAGGGTCCGCATACGTCGCCTTCCTTGGCCCCCGTGTGCGCCTGTGGCGGAGTTCGCGCCGTCCTCGAAAGCCATGGTCCGACGTCGGTGGAGCTATCTCGTCGACGCGCCTCGCGCCGGCTTTTCCTTCGGCGCCGGGCGGAAGCGGCGCAGGCGCAGCGAGTTGCCCACCACGCTGACCGAGGACAAAGCCATTGCCGCCCCGGCGACGATCGGGTTGAGGAGCCCGAGCGCCGCAAGCGGCAGCGCGGCGACGTTGTAGCCGAAGGCCCAGGCGAGGTTCTGACGGATCGTGCGAAGGGTGCGTCGCGACAGGTCGAGCGCGATGAGGACGCCGTGGAGGTCGCCGGAGACCAGCGTGACGTCGGAGGACTCGATCGCTACCTCGGTGCCGGTGCCCAGGGCGATCCCCAGATCGGCTTGGACGAGCGCCGCCGCGTCGTTCACCCCATCGCCGACCATGGCGACCGTGCGCCCCTCGCCCTGGAGGCGTCGCACCTCCTCGACCTTGTCCTCGGGCAGCACCTCCGGGAGCACTCGATCGATGCCCAGCGTGTCGGCCACCGCGCGCGCCGTCCGCTCGTTGTCGCCCGTCAGGAGGACCACCGTGAGCCCCCGCCGGGAAAGGTCGGCCACGACGGCCCCCGCCTCGTCCTTCGGCGCGTCGGCCACGGCAAGAAGTCCCGTCACCTCGCCATCCCATCCAGCGAAGACTGCGGTCCGGCCTTCCTGCTCGAGCGCGCCGGCGCGTCGCTCGATCTCGTCCGGTAGCCGCAGTCCGCGCTCCGCCATCAGGCGCCGGCGGCCGACCGCCACGTTGAGCCCGTCGACTCTCGCCACCACGCCGTGTCCGGCTATGGCGCGAAACTCCGAGGCCGCGCGCACCTCGACCCCGCGCTCGCGAGCGCCCGCCACGACAGCCGCTCCTACGGGGTGCTCCGAGCCCTCCTCGGCCGCCGCCGCCGCGCAGAGCACATCCTCGGCGGCCATGCCGGGCGCCGGAATCACATCGCTGAGCGTCATCTTCCCCCGAGTCAGGGTCCCGGTCTTGTCGAAGACCACGGTGTCGACGCGGCTTGAGCGCTCGAGGACCTCGCCCCCCTTGATCAGGACGCCGCGCTCGGCGCCGCGTCCAGTTCCGACCATGATCGCGGTCGGAGTAGCGAGGCCGAGGGCGCACGGACAGGCGATGATGAGAACCGCCACGGCGGCGACGAGCCCGCCTAGCGGGTCGCCGGCCAGGAACCACCATCCGAAGAATGTCGCGGCGGCGAGCCCGAGCACGATCGGTACGAAGACCGCCGAGATGCGGTCGGCGAGCCGCTGGACCGGCGCGCCGCTGCCCTGAGCCTGCTCGACGAGCCGTACGATCTGACCGAGCGCGGTGTCGGCACCGACCCGAGTCGTGCGGACGGTGAGGACGCCGTCGGCGTCGATCGTCCCGCCGGCCACCTCGGAGCCCTCGGCCTTCTCCACCGGCACCGACTCCCCGGTGAGCATCGACTCGTCGACCGCCGCCGCGCCGGCCACGACCTCGCCGTCGACCGGAACCTTCTCCCCGGGCCGGATGCGAACGACGTCGCCTACCCGGACCTGCTCGACCGGGACCAGCACCTCGGCGTCGCCCACGACGAGGTGCGCCTCCTTGGCGCCGAGCTCGAGCAGCCGCCTGACGGCGCTCGAGGCGCGGCTCCTGGCGCGGGCCTCGAAGAAGCGCCCGAGCAGGAGGAACGAGATGATGAGAGCGGCGGTGTCGAAGTAGAGGTCGCCGCCCGTAAGGAGAGCGACCGTCGAGTAGCCGAAGGCCGCGAGCGTGCCGAGGGCGATGAGGGTGTCCATGTTCGCGCTCAGCGTCCTCGCCCGCGCGGCCGCCGCCCGGAGGAACGGCCAGCCCGCGACGAACTGCACGGGCACGGTGAGGGCGAAGACGCTCCAGCGCGCCCAGGGCTCCTCCATCGCGGCCAGACTCAGGATGAGCACGGCCAGCGCGAGCGGCCAGGCCAGGGCCACGCGCCGCAGCCACGAGCGCTGCTCTCGCTCTTCGACGGCCTCCGCTTCGGCGCCGCCGGCCGCCGGAGCGATCTCGTAGCCGATCTTGTCGGCCGCTGCCACGAGCTCCTCGAGCGCCACCGCCTCGGGATCGAAGACCAGGCGAGCTCGGTTCGCGGCGAGGTTCACGTGCGCCTCGGTCACTCCGGCCTGAGAGCCGAGGGTGCGCTCGAGCCGGACGGCGCAGGAGGCACAGGACATGCCCGCGACGGTGAGCTCGATCTCCTCGATCTCGGCCGGATCCACGTCGGCGGGGCTGTGCGCGCTGCGGTCTTGAGTGGTGGCCACGGTTCGCCTCTCGATAGCAGGGCCGCGCGGACGTCGGCCCGAGCTTCCTACTACAGTAGTTGATACTATGGTGAATAGTAGCTATGGTGGCCTCCACATTGAGCGGAGGAACGAGAACGGAGCAGAGCCATGGAAACGCTAATCCCCACCCTCGCCCTGCTGGCCTGCCCGGTCGGCATGGGGCTGATGATGTGGTTCATGATGCGGAGCTCGAAGGGCGGGTCTGCGCACTCGGGCGCCCGCTCGACGTCGGTCGCCGACCTGCGTGAGGAGCAGAGGCGGATCGCGGCCGAGATCGACCGCCTGGACGACGTTCCGGCCGAGCAGGAGGCGCCGCCGGTGGAGCGGCCGCGCCCCGAGGTCGCCTGACCGTTGCCCGATCTGCTCCTCGTGGCGGCCGTGCTGGCCGCGGGGCTGGCCTGTCCCGCGATGATGTGGTGGCAGCATCGGCGCGGCCGCTCCGCGCCCTGCTGTCCGCCGCGGCGCCCGGAAGCCGCCTCGCTCGAGGCGCTTCATAAGCGCCAGGCGGCGGTCTGCGCGCGCATCGCCGAGCTCGAGGACGAGGCGCGACGTGGATAGCAGTCTTCGCCATGCGCGCCGGCTGAATCCGAGATCCGGATAGCTTGCCGCGTGAACCCGCCCTCAACCACCGGCGCGCGTGAGCGCGTGCGAGA